>CAIUPC010000371.1 GCA_903900905.1 uncultured Acetobacteraceae bacterium | reverse complement strand
CCCTCCCGCAAGGGGAGGGGGAGTCTTTCCGCCACGTGTTTCCAATCCCGCAAAAAACGCCAAGTTCTCCGCCACCGTCAGGCCCGGCTTGATCGCGTCCAGATGCCCGACATAGGCCACCCGATCGGCATGTTCCGCGCGATCCGTCAGCGCGTCCTCCCCATCCCATAGCAGCCGCCCCGCCGCCGCGCGCCCGAGTCCCGCCAGCAGGCGCAGCAGCGTGGACTTGCCTGAACCGTTCGGCCCCGCCAGCACCAGGGCCTGACCGGCCGAAACGGCGAAGTTCAGGTCGCGGAAGACCAGCCGCTCCCCGCGAAATGCCGCCAGACCCTCTGCTTTCAGCACCGCGGCTCCTAAATCACAGTTGGCAGGTGGACGATCCCCCACCGCATAGGCTAAATCCCCCGCGATTCAGCACCCAGCAGACGGAACCGGGCATATGACAGCGATCGGGCAGGACACACTCAAAACACGCCGGACCCTTATGGTCGAGGGCAAGGCTTACGATTACTACTCCCTGCCGGAAGCGGCGAAGACCCTGGGGGATATCTCCCGCCTGCCGGTCAGCCTCAAGGTGCTGCTGGAAAATACCCTGCGTTTCGAAGACGGCCGCAGCTACACCACCGCGGACGCCAAGGCCGTTGTCGGCTGGCTCGCCAAGGGTAGCTCCACCCAGGAAGTGCCGTTCAAACCCGCCCGCATCCTGCTGCAGGATTTCACCGGCGTGCCGGCGGTGGTCGATCTGGCCGCGATGCGCGACGGTCTCACCCGTTTGGGCGGCAATCCCGCCAAGGTGAACCCGCTGGTGCCCGTCGATCTCGTGATCGATCACTCGGTGATGGTGGACCATTTCGGCACCGCCACAGCCGAACAGGAGAACGTCAATGTCGAGTTCGAGCGTAATGGTGAGCGGTACCGCTTCCTGCGCTGGGGCCAGGATGCGTTCGACAATTTCCGCGTCGTGCCGCCCGGCACCGGCATCTGCCACCAGGTGAACCTGGAATATCTCGGCCAGACCGTCTGGACCTCGCAGAACGGCGGCACCACTTTCGCTTATCCGGACACGCTGTACGGCACCGACAGCCACACCACGATGGTCAATGGTCTGGGTATCCTCGGCTGGGGCGTTGGCGGCATTGAGGCGGAAGCGGCCATGCTCGGCCAGCCGATCGCGATGCTGATCCCCGATGTCATTGGGTTCCGCCTGACGGGCAAAACGGCCGAGGGCGTGACCGCCACCGACGTCGTGCTGACCGTCACGCAGATGCTGCGCAAGAAGGGCGTTGTCGGCAAGTTCGTGGAATTCTATGGCCCGGGCCTGGACGATCTCGGCCTGCCGGATCGCGCCACTATCGGCAACATGGCCCCGGAATACGGCGCCACCTGCGGCTTCTTCCCGGTCGACAAGGTTGCGCTCGACTATCTCATGCTGACCGGGCGCGACGCGCACCGGGTTGCGCTGGTCGAAGCCTATCTCAAGGCGCAGGGCATGTTCCGTGAGCCCGGCCAGCCGGATCCGGTCTTCACCGACACGCTGGAACTCGACCTGTCCACGGTTCTGCCGAGCATGGCCGGCCCGAAGCGCCCGCAGGACCGCGTGCTGCTGAAGGATATTTCGTCCACGTTCAAGATGGAGCTCACCAAGAGCCTGGGCGTGCCGGCCAACGAGTTGACGACGTCGGTCCAGGTCGAGGGCAAGAACTACGAGCTGACCCATGGCGATGTGGTGCTGGCGGCGATCACGTCCTGCACCAACACCTCCAACCCGTCGGTGCTGGTCGCGGCCGGGCTGGTGGCGCGTAAGGCGCATGCCAAGGGCCTGCGGCCGAAGCCCTGGGTGAAGACCTCGCTCGCGCCGGGCTCGCAGGTGGTGACCGAATATCTCGACAAGTCCGGCCTGACGGCTGATCTCGACGCGATCGGGTTCAACACGGTTGGCTATGGCTGCACGACCTGCATCGGGAACTCCGGCCCGCTCGACGACGCCATCGTCGATGCGATCGAGGATCATCGTCTGGTTGGCACCGCCGTGATCTCCGGCAACCGCAACTTCGAAGGCCGCGTGCATGCGAACGTGCGGGCGAACTACCTCGCCTCCCCGCCGCTGGTGGTTGCTTACGCGCTGCTGGGCAAGGTGACGCAGGACATCACGACGGAGCCGCTGGGTGTCGGCAATGACGGCAACCCGGTCTATCTGCGCGACGTCTGGCCGACGAACAAGGAAATCTCCGACATTCTCGCGACCTGCCTGTCGCGTGACCAGTTCCTCAAGCGCTACGGCGAGGTCTTCAAGGGCCCGAAGCAGTGGCAGGAGATCGAGGTCGAGGGCGACAGCGCCACCTATCGCTGGTCCGATGGTTCCACCTACGTCAAGAACCCGCCCTATTTCGAGGGCATCACGATGGAACCGGCGCCCGTCGGCAACATCGCCGGTGCGCGCATTCTGGCGGAACTCGGCGACAGCATCACGACCGACCACATCTCCCCGGCCGGCAATATCCGCAAGACCTCCCCCGCGGGTGAATACCTGGGTGAGCGTCAGGTGCAGCAGAAGGATTTCAACAGCTACGGCGCCCGCCGCGGCAACCACGAAATCATGATGCGCGGCACCTTCGCCAATATCCGTATCCGCAATGAGATGCTGAAGAATGTCGAAGGCGGCATGACCAGGCATCTGCCGGATGGGGAAGAGATGCCGATCTATGATGCGGCGATGAAGTATAAGGCGGAGGGCGTGCCGCTGGTGATCTTCGGCGGCAAGGAATATGGCACCGGCTCGTCGCGCGACTGGGCGGCGAAGGGCACGTTCCTGCTGGGCGTCAAGGCGGTCATCGTGGAAAGCTTCGAGCGCATCCATCGCTCCAACCTCGTCGGCATGGGCGTGCTGCCCTTGACGTTCAAGGACGGCATGGATCGCAAGACGCTGGACATCACGGGCGATGAGGTCATCGACATCGAGGGGCTGGAGACCATCACCCCGCGCATGGACCTGACGCTGGTGATCCATCGTTCCAACGGCACCACGGATCGCGTGCCGGTCACCTGCCGCATCGATACGCTGGATGAAGTCGGCTACTACAAGCACGGCGGCATCCTGCAATACGTGCTGCGCGGCATGGCCGCCGCGGCGTAAGCAACGGAACGGGGGGCCCCGCGGCCCCCCTTTTCACGTCATGGCCGGGCTCGTCCCTACCGCGTTCACACATCGCGGAAACGAATATGCGTGATCCTGCCTCAATCGTCATGGCCCGGCTTGTCCGGGCCACCTCCACCGCACCGTGCCGCGATAGGTGGCCCGGACAAGCCGGGCCATGACGGTGTAGAGCAGAACGCGCGAAATTCGTTTCCGCGATCTGTGAATCCGGTAGGGCTCGTCCCGGCCATTTCTTTAAGCAGATTGCCGCGCTGGCAAACCGGGGCACACCGGCCTCAGCGCGGGACGAGGAAACGGACCATGCAGATCGGTATTCAGTTCTTCCCCGATGTCGGCCCGGAGACGCAATCCGGCCGCGACTACTGGCAGAACGCGCTGAAGCTCGTCGGCCTCGTTGACCGCTATGGCTATGCGCATGTGCGCACGGTCGAGCATTATTTCCATGCCTATGGCGGCTATAGCCCCAACCCCGCCATCTTCCTGGCCGCCGCGGCGCAGGTCACCAAGCGCGCGCGCCTGGTCACCGGGGCGGTGCTGCCGGCCTTCAACACGCCGCTGAAGATCGCCGCCGAACTGGCGATGCTGGACGCACTCTGCGACGGCCGGCTGGATGCCGGCTTCGCCCGGGCCTTCCTGCCGCATGAGTTTGAACGCTTCGGCGTCGCGATGGACGACAGCCGCGCCCGTTTCGATGAGGGCGTGGCGCAGGTGCGCCAACTGCTGGAAGCAGAAAACGTCACCTGTGAGGGCCGGTTCCACAGTTTCCGCAACGTCACCTCCCTGCCCCGCCCGACTCAGCAGCCGCGCCCGCCGTTTTTTGTCGCCGCTTTGGCCACCAAGGAGTCGTTCGAACGCGCCGGGGCCGCCGGGTATGGCATCATGGCGATCCCGATGGCCGGCGGCGCGATGAAGGATCTGCTCGACACCTACCGGGAGGCCCGGGCCCGCGCCGGCCATGCCGGGCCAGGCACGGTCATGCTGGCCTTTCACATGCTGTGCCATGAGAACCAGGAGCAGGCCGAGGCGATCGCGCGCGAGCCGTTGAACCGCTATTTGCGCTCCTTGGTGGAGGCCGCATCGGAATGGACGACCGGCGCGCAATCGGCCGATTACCCCGGCTATGACAAGGTGATCGAGGCCCTGTCGCGCGAAACCTTCGACACCCAGGTCGCCAAATGCGCCGCCTGGGTTGGGACGCCGGACCGGATCCTCGACACCATTTCGAGCTACCGCAAGCAGGTCGGGGATTTTGAGATCGCATCGTTGCAGGTGAATTTCAACGATATCCCGCTGGCCGCGGCGATGGAGTCGATGCGGCTGTTCGGGGAGAAGGTGCTGCCGCGGGTGTGAGCCGCGGCGGCTTCAGACCCCCGCCAGCGCCGCGTCCACGGCATCCCCCAGTCGCTCCACGATCGCGTCGATCTCGGCCGCGGTGACGATATAGGGGGGTGCGACGATGAAATGATCGCCGCGCTTGCCGTCGATCGTTCCGCCCATCGGGTAGCCGGAGAGGCCGCGTTTGAACGCCTCGCGCTTCACCCGCTCGTTGAATTTCAATGCGGGGTCGAACACGGCTTTGCTGGCGCGCTCGGTGACGAATTCGATCGCCCAGAACAGGCCGCGGCCCCTGATATCGCCGACATGGCGGTGGTTGCCGAATCGTTCGGTTAAGGCGGCTTCCAGCCGATGGCCCATGGCCTGGACATTGGCGAGCAGATTGTCTTCGCGGATGATGCGCTGGACCTCCAGGGCGGCGGCGCAGGCGACGGGATGGGCCTGGTAGGTCTGACCGTGCAGGAAGCCAGGGCCGGCCTCCATCGCATCGACGATCCCGCTTGCGATTAAAATCCCCCCGATCGGCTGGTAGCCACCGCCGAGGCCCTTGGCGATGATCTGGATGTCCGGCATCACGCCCTCCTGCTCCCACGCGTGCAGGGTGCCGGTGCGGCCCATGCCGCACATGACCTCGTCCAGGATCAGCAGCGCCCCGTGCCGGTCGCAGATCTGGCGGACGCGCTGGAAATAGCCGGGAATGGCGGTGACGCAGCCGGTGGTGGCGCCGACGACGGGTTCGGCCAGAAAGGCCATGACGGTGTCGGGGCCGAGGCGCTGGAATTCCGCCTCCAGCTCGTCCGACAGCCGATCAAGGTACTGGGCATCCGTTTCGTTGTCATGCTTGAACCGATACGGAAAGCACGGCGAAACCAGTCCATGCACCCGGCTCAGGATCGGCTCGAATTTCTCCCGCCGCATCATGTTGCCGCCGGCCGCCAGGGCGCCGAGCGTGGTGCCGTGGTAGCTCTGGCGGCGGGCGATGGTGTGGATGCGCTGGGGCTGGCCAATTTCCAGGAAATACTGGCGGGCGAGTTTCAGCGCGGCCTCATTGCCCTCCGAGCCGGAGGAGCAGAACCAGGCCCGTGTCAGCCCGCCGGGTTCGTCCGCGAGCAGCAGTTCGGCCAGGTCCTCGGCCGGCTGGTTGGAGAAGGTGCCGGTATGGGCATAGGCCATGGTGGCGGCCTGGCGGCCAATGGCCTCGGCGATGCGGCGGTTGCCATGGCCAAGCGCGGCGACCGCGGCGCCACCGGAGGCATCGATGATCGCCTGGCCGTCGGCGGTGAAGAGGGTGATGCCCTCCCCCCGAACAGCGATAGGCGGGACGGCGCCGGCGCGATGGAGGACTCGGGACATGGCGGTGGTCCGGTAGTTGGGTGGGGGACGGGGGGAGCTTGCCCGAACATGAAGGGGGCGGCGAGGGAGACGGGCGATTATTTTGTGGCGGCGGTCGGGAAAGTGGGCGGCGTTAGGAATTGGTTAACCAATTTCCTGGAGAATGTGCTTGCACTGGGGATGGGATGTAAATACATTATGCACAGACATGATTTGCACGTCACCTGGGATCCGGCGAAAGATGCCACCAATGCCCGTCGCCATGGCATCCGGTTCGCCGACGCGGCCCGGATTTTCGATGGTCCGACGCTGGAGCGTGAGGATACCCGGTTCGATTACGGGGAGGTGCGGATTTATGCCATCGGCCTGGTGAACGACACCGAAGTGACGGTGATTTACGCGCCGATGGACGAGGATGTGTATCGATTGATCGCGGCCTGGAGGGCTGAACCTCATGAACGACGAAGGTATTGGCGGAATTTCCCCGAAGACCGACTGGAACCGGGTGCGGACGCAATCGGCCGCCGACACACGTCAGGCGCTTATCGACGATCCTGATGTCCACCCGACCGATGAGGCCTTCTGGGATGAGGCGAAGGTGGTGATGCCGCGGCGGAAGGAGCCGATCACCTTGCGGTTGGATGCGGATTTGCTGGCATGGTTGCGGCAGGAGAAGGGGTATCAGACCCGGATCAACGCGGTGCTGCGGACCTATATGGCGTCGCAGCTGCGGAAATAGGGCCTGGAGGACGACTTTCTAACGATCCGCGCCGACGAGCCCGCGGGCGAAATCGCCGGCATCGAAGGGCCGCAGATCGCCGGCTTTTTCGCCAACGCCGACCGCGTGAACCGGTAGGCCGAAGGTCTCCGCCAGGGCGACGACGATGCCGCCGCGGGCGCTGCCGTCCAGCTTGGTGACGACCAGGCCGGTGACATCGACCATTTCCTTGAACACCTTCACCTGCTGGATGGCGTTCTGGCCGGTGGTGGCGTCGAGCACCAGCAGCACCGAATGCGGCGCGGTCGCGTCCTGTTTGCGGATGACGCGGATGATCTTGCGCAGTTCCTCCATCAGCGCGCCCTTGTTGTGCAGGCGCCCGGCGGTGTCGATCAGCAGCACATCGGCCTTGTCCGCCGCCGCCTGGGTCAGCGCGTCGAAGGCCAGGCCGGCGGAGTCGCCGTTCGGCTTGCCGGAGATCACCTTGGTGCCCGTGCGCTCCCCCCAGATCTGGAGCTGCTCCACCGCCGCGGCGCGGAAGGTGTCGCCGGCGGCCATGACGGCGCGGCGGCCTTCCTCCTGATAGATCTGCGCCAGCTTGCCGATAGTGGTGGTCTTGCCGGTGCCGTTGACGCCCACGACCAGCACGACATGCGGCTTCAGCGCGGGGTTGAGGACCAGCGGGCGCGCCACGGGGGCGAGGATCAGGGCGATTTCCTCGGCCAGCGTGGTCTTGATTTCCTCGTCGGTGACTTCCTTGCCGAAACGGGTGCGCCGGAAGCTGGCAATGATCTTCTTCGCCGCCTCCGTCCCCAAATCGGCTGTGATCAGGAGGTCTTCCAGTTCTTCCAGCGCCTCATCATCCAGGCGCCGCTTTTTGAACACCGCCGTGATGGTTTCGGTGATCTTCTGGGTGCTGCGGGTCAGGCCTTCTTTAAGGCGCGAGAAGAAACTACCAAGCGCCATCAGGCTGCCTCCGCCAAAAGAACCGAACCGGTTGAGCCGGTGACGCGCGCCGCGATCAGGCGGCCGGGCGCCAGCGCCGTTGTTAGCCGGACGGGTGCGAAATGTTCGGAATGACCGGTGTCGCTGGTTTCCGTCAGCAGGGCGATGTCGCGCCCGATGTGTTCGCCCAGGAAGCGGGCGGCCGCACGCTCCCCCGCGTCGCGCAGCCGGGCGGCACGTTCCTTGCGCAGCGGCTTCGGCACGGCGGGCATACGGGCGGCGGGGGTGCCGGGGCGCTCGCTATAGGGGAAGACGTGGACATAGGGGATGTCCGCGGCCTCGACGAAGGCCAATGTCTCGTCGAACAGCGCCTCGGTCTCGGTCGGGAAGCCGGCGATGAGGTCCGCGCCGACGGCGATGCCGGGGCGGAGCGCGCGGGCGCGTTCGATCACCGCCATCGCGTCCGCCGTCAGATGCCGGCGCTTCATGCGCTTGAGGATCAGGTCGCTGCCGGCCTGCAAGGACAGATGCAGATGCGGCATCAGCCGTGGTTCTTCCGCGATCAGCTTCCAGAGATCATCGTCGATCGCGGCGGGGTCGATGGAGGACAGGCGCAGCCGTGGCAGGTCCGGCACCATTGCCAGCAACCGGCGGGCGAGTTGCCCCAGTGTCGGCTGGCCCGGCAGGTCCGGGCCGTAGGAGGCGATATCGACGCCGGTTAAGACGATCTCCCGAAAGCCGGACTCCACCAGTGCCCGCACCTGGGTGACGGCGACGCCGATGGGGACGGAGCGGTTGGGGCCGCGCCCGAAAGGGATGATGCAGAAGGTGCAGCGATGGTCGCAGCCCTGTTGCACCTGCACGAAAGCGCGGGCGCGGCCGGCGAATTCGGTCACCATGTGCGGCGCCGTCTCCCGCGCCTGCATGATGTCGGACACAGCCGAACCGGCATCGGCGGCCCAGCTTTCCGGCTTCAGCTTGTCCTCATTGCCCAGCACGCGGGACACGCCCGGCAAAGCGGCCCAGGCGGCCGGGTCGATCTGGGCGGCGCAGCCGGTGACGACGATGCGGGCATTGGGCTGCTCGCGCGCCAGGCGGCGGATGGTCTGGCGGGCCTGGCGTTCGGCCTCCGCCGTCACGGCGCAGGTGTTGACGACGATCGTGTTCTCGGTCCCGGCGGCGAGGTCGCGCATGACCTCGCTCTCATAGGCGTTCAGGCGGCAGCCGAAGGTGAGGATTTCGGCACTCATGCGGGATAGGCCGAGAGGTCGAGCGTGCCGGTGAAGGATGTGGCGACCGGGCCGGTCATGAGGACATGGCCGTCCTCGCGCCATTCGATTTCCAGCTCGCCGCCATCGACCAGCACCGCGGCGCGGCGGGTGGTCAGGCCGCGGCGATGGGCATTGACCAAAGCGGCGCAGGCGCCGGAGCCGCAGGCGAGCGTCAGGCCGGCCCCACGCTCCCACACCCGCAGCCGGATGCGCTCGGGCGTCAGGACCTGCACGAAGCCGATATTGGCGCGGGCGGGGAAGATCGGGTCGTGTTCGAGGGAGGGGCCGATCCGGTCGATATCGATGGCGGCCATGTCCGGCACGAAGAAGGTTGCGTGCGGGTTGCCCATGCTCGCCGCCGCCGGGTCCGCAACGCCGCCCCGTGCGAGGTCCAGGTGCAGCGTATCCATTGGCCCTGCCAGGGGGATGTCGGCCCAGTCCAGCCGTGCGGCGCCCATGTCGACCCGTACCCGGCCGTCGGCCAGGATCGTGGCCGGGAGGTCGCCGGAGATCGTGCGGACGATCAGGCCGGTGCGGCCGGTCTCAGTGGCGACCAGATGCGCGACGCAGCGTGTGGCATTGCCGCAGGCCCCGGCCTCCGACCCATCGGGGTTGCGGATGCGCATGAAGACGTCGGCGCCGTTGGTGCCTGGCTCCATCACGATGAACTGGTCGCAACCGACACCGAAGCGCCGATCCGCGATGGCGGCGGCGCGGGGTGGGGTGAGGCCGAGGGCGTGGGCACGCTCGTCCATCACGACGAAGTCGTTCCCGCAGCCATGCATCTTGAGGAAGCGCGCGTTCATGGGGGGAGATATAGGGAAAGTTGGGGCAATGCGCCAATTGCCTGGGAAAGATGGGCTGCGTTGAGGGTTTGTTAACCTTTGATCCGGATAGTGGGGCTCGCGAGCGGTTGAACTCTGAAACGCGCGGCGGGCGAGATGGCGGAATGCGAGTGGGATGAGGCGAAGCGATTGTTGGTGCTGCGGCGGCGGGAGTTGGATTTTCGGGATGGGCAGAAGATGTTCGATGGAAGAGCGTTGCTGACGGTGACGTCCAATCGTGGTATCGAGGCACGCTGGATCAGCGTTGGCGATCTGGATGGACGCTTGGTTGCGATAGTATGGACAAAGCGTGGCGAGAGCATCCGGATCATCACCATGCGGAGCGCGAGAGATGAAGAGAAACGGCAATATCGTCAGCTACACGTTTGAGGAACTCGCGGAAATGCGGGCTCGTGGCGAGACTTATACGAATTGGGCCGCGCTTGACGCATTGACCGAGGAAGAACTGGAAGCCCAGATCGCGGCGGATCCGGACGATATCCACGAGCCTCTGGATTGGAGCAAGGCGATCAAAGGCCTGCCGCCCTGCTTTTACGAGGCGACCGGGATCAAGGATCCGAACGCGGACGCGCCGCCGGCTGGCTGATGCGTCACTCTTCGGCTTGCGTTGGCGGCGCCTCGCCGTTATAGACCCGCCCCTCAGTCTGCGAGACCGGGCCTGGAATGGGCATGCCCGGCCGCGACCGCGCGTTTCCGATGGGATTTTCCCACGAGACGTCGTGCTATCGATAAGGAGACCAAAATGCCCAAAATGAAGACCAAGTCGTCGGTCAAGAAGCGGTTCAAGGTGACCGCGACCGGCAAAGTACTGGCTGGCCCTGGCAAGAAGCGCCATTGCCTGTCCGCCCGTTCTCAGAAGGCCAAGCGGTCCAACCGCGGCAGCCAGACGCTCACCCACGCTGACGGCCTGACCGTTCTGCAGTGGGCGCCGTACGGTCTGGGTTAAGGGGAGCGATAGAGCATGGCACGCGTCAAACGGGGTACCACCACCCACGCCCGCCACAAGAAGGTCCTTGAGCAATCCAAGGGCTTCGTCGGCCGGTCGTCCACGAATTACCGCATCGCGCGGGAACGGCTGGAGAAGTCTCTCCAGTACGCCTATCGCGACCGTCGCAACAAGAAGCGCGACTTCCGCGGCCTTTGGATCCAGCGCATCAACGCCGCCGTGCGTGAGCATGGGCTGATCTACAGCAAGTTCATCGACGGGCTGAAGAAGGCCGGAATCGAGATGGACCGCAAGGTTCTGGCCGCCATCGCTTATGACGACCCCGCGTCGTTCAAGGCGATCGTGGACAAGGTTCAGGCTGCTTTGGCCTGAGACTGACGACTGCGCGTCCGCCCGCCCTGAATTCTGGGGGTGGGCGGGGTCTGCGGTAGGTTGCCGCTTGGTTATGTGCTAGGGTGCGAGGACCGACAAACGGCACCGAGGCCTGCTGGACCATGAGCGACTCTGTTTTTCGTCCCGCACCGCGGGAACTCCTCGATAGCTGCGACGCCAGCCTGCGTGACATCGCCGAGGGCAATGT
>CAIUPC010000370.1 GCA_903900905.1 uncultured Acetobacteraceae bacterium | reverse complement strand
GATCGACGACTATCTGCGCCAATCCACCCGCGTCAGCGCCCGCCTGCCCACCCCGGCAGAAGCCGACCTGCTGCGGATGCCGCGCAACCGGCCGGTGTTGGTGGCGGAGAACCTGAATGTGGACAAAGACGGCACCGTCGTGGAATTCGCCATCGGGCTTTACCCGACTCCGCGCGTGCAAATGGTCTTCGAACCCTGAAGGGGCGACTACGTGCCGGACAGCCTATCTTCCGAGGATGTTAACGCCCGTTTTCATTTTGGCCCTGCTGAACCGTCATCCCCGGCCTCTCTTCCCTGTCATCTCCGGGCTTGTCCCGGGGACCAATCGCGGCACTGGTGGAAACCATGGTCCCCGGGACAAGCCCGGGGATGACGGTATTATCGTCAACGGAAGATGGTTTTATCGTCCACGGATGACGGTTTTGTCGTCCACGGAAGATGGTTTTATTGCCCGGGGATGACGATATTGCAGCACAGGATATTGCACTAAAATTGCCACCCGCCCCCCAACCCTGAAAGACCGATCCATGCGTCCTTTGCGTATTACCGGCGGCCAAACCCTGTTGCCGGACGGCCTGACCCCGGACGGTGACCTCTTGCTGGCGGACGGCCACATTCAGCCGCAAGGCCAGGCCGGCGCATCCGAGGCGCATTTCGACGCCACCGGCCTGCTGGTCCTGCCCGGTATCGTCGATATCCACGGCGACGCCTTCGAACGCCAGATGCAGCCCCGCCCCGGGGTCGATTTCCCCCCTGATCTGGCTCTGCGCGATACCGAATCACAATTACTGGCGAACGGCATCACCACCGCCTTCCACGGCGTGACCCTGTCGTGGGAGCCGGGATTGCGCAGCGCCGATGCCTGGACGCGGCTGATGCAGGCGCTGGAAGCCGGCACCTGGACCTGCGACATGCGGGTGCATTTGCGGTGGGAGGCCTTCAACCTCGACGCCATCGACATCGCCCTGGAAGACATCGCCGCCGGGCGGGTGCATCTGCTGGCCTTCAACGACCACACGCCCTCCATCCTGCACAAGCTTGAAGACCCCGTCGCCGGGGCCAAATACAGCGACCGCGCCGGCATGAAGATGGACGCGTTCCGGGCCCTGGCCGATCGAATCGGGGCGCGGGCGGATTCGGTTCCGGCGGGGCTGGAACGACTGGGTGCCGCCGCCCGGGCCGCCGGCCTGCCCATCGCGAGCCATGACGACGATTCGGTTGCCAGGCGCACGCTGTTCCGCGGCATGGGGGCCCGCATCTGCGAATTCCCCTTGTCGGAGGAGGTTGGCCACGCCGCCCGCGCGGCCGGGGACTACGTGGTGATGGGCAGCCCCAACGTCGTGCGTGGGCGGTCGCATCTCGGCTGGGCCTCGGCCGCGCTGATGGCGGAGGCCGGGGTCTGCAATGTGCTGTCGTCGGATTACTTCTACCCGGCCATGGCGCGGGCGGCCCTGATCCTGGCGGGGCGCGGGGTGCTGGACCTGGCCCAGGCCTGGGCGCTGATTTCCGCCAATCCGGCGGCCGCCACCGGCCTGACCGATCGCGGCACGCTGGCGGCGGGGCAACGCGCGGATGTCGTCGTGATGGATCCCGCGGCATCGCGCGCCGTCGCGACCATTGCCGGCGGCAAGATCGCCCATCTCACGGTCGAGGGCGCATCTCGCTTAAAATATTGAAATCGCGTCATGTTCTGGAAAAGAGGCCATCGCCGGTTTCCGGCGAATGGCTCGGGCGGTAGGATTCGAACCTACGACCGATCGGTTAACAGCCGATTGCTCTACCGCTGAGCTACACCCGAACATGCTCGCGAGGCGGTTCCTTTAGTGGGGTGCGGCGTGCCGGTCAACAGGCAACCTGCATCTTCTCATCACGTCAGGCATCTGCTATCCACCGTCGCCTGCGTGGCCGTCTGGCGGAATGGTAGACGCAAGCGACTCAAAATCGCTCGCTCGTAAGGGCATCCCGGTTCGAGTCCGGGGATGGCCACCACGCACCCTTTTCCTACTGAACCACCGGACAGCGGAACTCCGACAGCAAGGGGCTGGCGAAGGGGTTCGGGCTGGCGCGGAGGTCGAAGCGCGCGGACTGGTCTCCGGCGCCGTATTGCAGCGTGATCCGGTCGCCCGCCACGCTGG
>CAIUPC010000369.1 GCA_903900905.1 uncultured Acetobacteraceae bacterium | reverse complement strand
GGGAGGCCGGGCAGCAACGCGAAGCGAACGCGTTGTGCTTTGGCAATGGGAAATCTGGACCTCAAACGTCCAGATTAGCAACCTACAGAGCATTCCCAACAATGAAATCGCGCCGAGGCTCCACCACATCGCCCATCAGGGTGGAGACCACCTGCGCCGCGTCCTCACTATCCGCCACCTTCACCTGCAGCAGCGACCGCACCGATGGGTCCAGCGTGGTCTGCCAGAGCTGATCCGGGTTCATCTCGCCCAGGCCTTTGAAGCGCTGGAACGACAGGCCGCGGCGGCCATGCGCCAGAATGCGGTCATAGGCCGAAGCGGGGCCGGCCACCGTGGGTTCCTGGCTGTCCAGCTTCAGCTTCGCCGGTTCGGCGAAGCGCTTGGCCAGGGTTTCCGCCCGATCCGCCAGCCAGCGCGCCTCGGCGCTGCGCAAGGCCGCGGGTTCGAGGCTGTATTTCTCCACCACGCCGCGCACGGTGCGGGACATGATCAGCCCGTTATCGGCGCTGACCACCCAGCCACGTTCCGTCGGGTTCGACACCGCGTTCAGGCGGATCGCCAGATCCGGCGCCCGCGACGTCGCGCGGATGCTGTCGGATGTCAGCACGCCGGCGATGGCGGCCTGTTCCAGCAGATAGGTCGGGATGGTGTTGGACAGGCGGCGCAGGTTCAGCGTCGCCTCCCGCAGCAGGCGGACCTCGCGCTGCAATTCGTCGGATTCGAACGCGTCCCCGTCACAATAGCTGAGCCGGGCGCCACCCAGCGCCTTGTCCAGCAGATACGACTCCATCGCTGCATCGTCTTTGAGGTAGCGTTCATCGTTGCCGCGCTTGGCGCGATAGAGCGGCGGCTGGGCGATATAGAGATGCCCGCGCTCGATCAGTTCCCGCATCTGGCGGAAGAAGAAGGTCAGCAGCAGCGTGCGGATATGCGAACCATCCACATCCGCGTCGGTCATGATGATGATGCGGTGGTAGCGGAGTTTCTCGATCGAGAAGCCGCCCTGTTCCACCGGCCCCTGACCGATCCCGGTGCCGAGCGCGGTGATCAGCGTGCCGATTTCCTGGCTGCCGAGCATGCGGTCGAAGCGGGCACGTTCCACGTTCAGGATCTTGCCCTTCAACGGCAGGATCGCCTGGAACTTGCGATCGCGCCCCTGCTTGGCGGAGCCGCCGGCGCTGTCACCCTCGACCAGGAACATTTCGCATTTGGCGGGATCGCGTTCCTGGCAGTCGGCCAGCTTACCCGGGAGCGTGGAGATATCCAGCACGCCCTTGCGCCGGGTCAGTTCGCGCGCTTTGCGGGCGGCCTCGCGGGCGGCAGCGGCGTCCATCACCTTCTGGATGATGCCCTTGGCCTCGCGCGGATGCGTCTCAAACCAATGCGACACGGCGTCCGCCACGGCGGCCTGCACCACCGGCTGCACTTCCGAGGACACCAGCTTGTCCTTGGTTTGCGAAGAGAACTTGGGGTCCGGCACCTTGACCGACAGCACGGCGGTCATGCCTTCGCGCATGTCCTCCCCCACCAGATCAAGGGAGTCCTTCTTGCCCATGCTCGACGCGTATTTCGTCACCACGCGGGTCATCGCCTGACGGAATCCGGCCAGATGCGTACCGCCGTCGCGCTGCGGGATATTGTTGGTGAAGCACAGCATGGTCTCATGGAAGCTGTCGTTCCATGACAGGCCGAACTCGACCCGGATGCCTTCCTGCTCCGCCGGGGTTTTCAGGCTGATGGGCGGGGTGAAGACCGGGGTCTTGGCGCGATCCAGCCATTCCACGAAGGCGACCAGGCCGCCCTCGTAATGCAGCACGGTTTCGACCGGGGTCGCGTGGCGTTCATCGCGCAGCACGATGGTCATGCCCGAGTTCAGGAACGCCAGTTCCCGCAACCGGCGTTCCAGCAGCGTGTAGTCGAATTCGGTCTTGGTGAAGGTGCCGGTGCTGGCCTTGAACGTGACCTCGGTCCCGTTGCTGTGGCCTGGGGCGGGGCCGACAATGGCGAGCGGGGCATCGGGTTCGCCATGCTGGAAGCGGATCATATGCTCCACCCCGTTGCGCCAGATGCGGACTTCCATCCACTCCGAGAGGGCGTTCACCACCGCCGCGCCGACACCGTGCAGGCCGCCGGAGACCTTGTAGGAATTCTGGTTGAACTTGCCGCCGGCATGCAGCTTGGTCAGCACGACCTCCGCGGCGGAAATGCCTTCCTCCGGATGAATATCGGTCGGAATGCCGCGGCCATCGTCGCGCACGGTGACGCTGCCGTCGCCGTTGAGGACCAGCTCGCACTTCGTCGCGTAGCCGGCCTGGACCTCATCGACCGCGTTGTCGATGATCTCGAACGCCATGTGATGCAGGCCGGAGCCATCGTCGGTATCCCCGATATACATCCCCGGTCGGCGGCGGACGGCGTCGAGTCCCTTGAGGACCGAAATCGACGCGGCGTCGTAGGCTTCGGGATCGGAATCGGGGGGCGTGTCGGCGGAATCGGACATGCCGAAGGGGTACTCCATGGATGGATGGGATACTCTAGATACTATCATCTACAGCGGCGTAAGGACAGGGGCGTCTTGGAGGGACGGGGACGCATTGGGCCTGGCTTACGCAGCCGGCGCCAACCGCTCGTCATCCCAGGGCTTGTCCCCATGGGCGCTAATATAAGCGGCGACGGCCTCTCTTCCCCGTCATCCCAGGGCTCGTCCCGGGGACCAAGGTTTCCGCCAGTGCCGCGATTGGTCCCCGGGACAAGCCCCATAGGCGCTAACATAGTGAGAGATGGCAGCAAAAACCGTCATCCCCGGGCTTGTCCC
>CAIUPC010000368.1 GCA_903900905.1 uncultured Acetobacteraceae bacterium | reverse complement strand
GACTTTGTCGCTCCGGTCTGCAAAGTCGTGGGTGGCGGGCCTGCGCCCGCCATGACGGGTGGGGCGTGGCCGGTACGTCAACGTCAAGGCGGACTGGTATAAGGCTGCAAAGTCATGGATGCCGACCGGCGTCGGCATGACGGCGTTGGGGCGCTGCCGGTGAGTCAATGTCAACACGGGCTGGTATGAGGGCTGGTGTTGGGTTGGCTCGACGGCCGAGCTCCGGCCAGCACCCATCCGAGATCGCCCATCGCCCGAAATGGCACCGCCCCAACGGCGCGTAACCCGCTGTCGTCGCCATGTGGCACCAGGCCCAGGCAATCCATGCGGGCGGCGCGGGCGGCGGTGGCGCCGGCGACGCTGTCCTCGATAACCAGGCAGGCGAGGGGATCGATCCGCTCCGCCGCGGCGGCGGCCAGGAACACGTCGGGGGCGGGTTTGGGCGCCGCTACCTCGATCCCGCTATGCGTGCGCCCGGCCACCAGATCGCTCCAGCCGACACGGGTGAACTTCGCATGCATTTCGGTGTGGGAGGAGTTGGAGGCGATGCGCCAGGGCAGGCCCAGACCCGTCACCGCGTCCAGCGCCGCACGGGCGCCGGGCATGGCCTCGACCTCCCGCGTCATGGCGGCGGTGACTGCGGCGACGACCTGATCCACCCAGCCGGCGCCAAGGCTACGGCCGAGTTCGGCCTCGATCATCGGCTGCATCGCGGGGAAACTCAGGCCGATGAAGCGGTCGTGGCATTCCTGGCCGGTCATGGGCCAGCCTTGCTCGGTCAGCAATGCGGCGCAGACGCGGTTGCACAGGCCTTCACTGTCGATCAGCACGCCGTCACAGTCGAAGATGACCATTTCGATGGGGCGCCGCCGCGCCCGGAGGAACGCGGCGGCTTCGTCGCTCATCCGATCGGGTCCACGTCCAGGCGGACGGCGATGCCTTCCAGGCCTGGCGCGGCGGCCGGGTAGCGCGCCAGCACGAGCGGGTCGTGGCCGGGGATGATGCCGTTCTTCTGACTGCTCAGCTTACGCATGGTGTCGTAGCCGTTCAGCGTGTCCTCGTGGTTGTGCACGATGGGGAAGGCGCGGCCTTCCTCCATATTGGCGTAGAAGTGGCTGGCGTCCGCCGCCAGCACCATCCAGCCGCGCCGTGTCCAGACGCGGGTGATCTGCAGGCCTTTGCTGTGGCCGCCGACATGATGCACGGTCACGCCGGGGGCGATCTCATCCACGCCGTCATGGAAGGCGAGCTGGCCGCGATAGAGTTTGCGGACGATGGCGACGACGTCATCCTCCTCGAACGGGGTGCGCAGGCCGGCGTGGCAGATGCAGCGGCCGGTGCAGTATTCCATCTCCTTGTCCTGGAGGTGGTATTTCGCGGCCGGGAACATGTCGTAGTTGCCGCAATGGTCGTAGTGCATGTGCGACAGGATGACGTCGCCCACCTGGTCGGGGCGCACCCCGATGGCGTTCAGGCCAACGGCGGGGGATTGCAGGAACTGGCGGCCGCGCTTGACGCCCATGGCCTCATCGAAGCCGGTGTCGAGGACGATGGTCCGGTCGCCCGACTTCATCGCCCAGACGAAGTAGTCCAGCGGCATCGGCGCGTCGTGCGGGTCGCCGCCGATAAAATTGGTGGACCGCTTTGCCGCCGGGTTATGGGCGTAGCGGAGGGCGTAGACCTGCCATTCGTCCATGGTGTCCTCGTTGGTTAATCCCGCCCCCTCGCGGCGGGGGAAGGCTTCAAAAAAACGCGGAGGGGGAAGGCTTCAGGAAAACCGTCATCCCCGGGCTTGTCCCCATAGGCGCTAACATAAGCGGCGACGGCTTCTCTTCCCCGTCATCCCCGGGCTTGTC
>CAIUPC010000367.1 GCA_903900905.1 uncultured Acetobacteraceae bacterium | reverse complement strand
CCCCCCAGTCCCCGCTGCCGTCCGCGCCGCCGATCATTGGCACGCCCGCGGAGGCTCCGGTGCCGAGGAGCGTGATCTTCATGCGGCCTTCCGGAACAGCCGCCGGAAGTTGGCGGTGGTCAGATCCGCCAACGCGTCCGGTGTCATGCCCCGCAGTTCCGCCAGCCGTTTGGCGGTATGCGCGACCCAGGCCGGTTCATTGCGCTTACCCCGAAATGGGACGGGCGCGAGATAGGGTGCGTCGGTCTCAACCAGCAGACGGTCGAGTGGAATGTCGAGCGCTATGTCTCTGAGATCAGTTGATTTTGGAAATGTGAGAATGCCCGAAAGACTGAAATACCCGTCCAGTTCCATGGCGGCTTCGGCCAACGCCCGGGTGGAGCTGAAGCAGTGCAGAAGGAAATCAAAGTGCCCTCCCCGCTCCCGCTCTTCGCGCAAAATCATGGCGATGTCGTCGTCGGCGTCCCGGGCATGGATGGCCAGCGGCACGCCGGCCAGACGGGCACCGCGGATATGAGCACGGAAATTCTCCGCCTGAATGTCGCGCGGGGCCTTGTCGTAGAAATAGTCCAGCCCGGACTCGCCGATCCCGATGACGCGAGGGTGCTGGGCCAATTCGGCCAGGAATTCAGGCGTGGGAATGGGGGCTTCGGCGGCATGATGGGGATGGACGCCAACGGTGCACCAGAGATTGTCGTATCCTTCAATGAGGGCCGGAAGCCGTTGGGATTGCGCGATTGTTGTGCCGATCGTGACGAGCTGACCGACGCCGGCTGCTGTCGCGCGCGCGATCACATCCGGGAGTTCGGCTTGGGTATAGTAGTCCAGATGGCAATGGGAATCGATCAGCATCAGGCGTCTCGGCTCGCTGGGCGGTTCTTGGTCACCTTGGCATCGACTTTGTCTTTGGCACTCATCCCTTCTTCCACCGGCTCCACGTACCGGGGAAACACCCCCTGCGGCGCCGGCAATCCCAGGCCATCCGCCAGCGGGACGGCCAGATCGGCCAGTGACCGTGCCTCCGGCGCAATGCCAAGCTGGTCCATCATGCGGCCGATACTACCGGGCATGAACGGCTGCAGAAGCGTCGCCACCACCCGGATCGCATCCACGAGCACCCGCAACACCACCGCCATGCGGGCGGGATCGGTTTTACGCAATGCCCAGGGCGCCTGGCGGTCGATGTAGCCATTGGCGGAGCGGATGACTTTCCAAATCTCTTCAAGGGCTTCATGAAAGGTCTGACGATCCATGTGCATGCGCACGATGTCCGGCAGCGCGTTGGCGGTGTCCAGCAGCGCGGTATCCTCTGGCGTCGCGTCCCCGCGGGCCGGCAGCCGGCCGTCCAGGTTCTTGGCGATCAGCGACAACGACCGCTGCGCCAGATTGCCGAGATCATTGGCCAGCTCGACATTCATCCGGCTGATGATCGCCTGATGATTCAGCGAGCCGTCGGAGCCGAATGGCTTTTCCCGCAGCAGGAAATACCGGATCTGATCCAGCCCAAAGGTCTTAGCCAGCGCGCGCGGTTCGACCACATTGCCCAGGGATTTGCTCATTTTCTCCCCATCCACAACCCACCAGCCATGGGAGGAGATCCGTGTCGGTGGCGCGATGCCGGCCGACATCAGGAAGGCCGGCCAGTACACCGCGTGGAAGCGGATGATGTCTTTCCCGACAAAGTGCACGTCGGCAGGCCAGAAATCCCAACGCTGGGCCTTCGTATCGGGGAAGCCAGCGGCGGTGATGTAGTTGGTCAGCGCGTCCAGCCAGACATACATCACATGGCCCGGCGCATCGGGGACCGGGATGCCCCAATTGAACGTGGTCCGGCTGACCGAGAGGTCGTTGAGTCCACCTTTGACGAAACTCAGAATTTCATTTTTACGCGAGGTCGGGGCGATAAACTCCGGATGTTGCGTGTAGAATTCCAGCAACCGATCCTGCCAGGCGGAAAGCCTGAAGAAATACGATGGCTCCTTCACCCATTCGACGGGCGCTTTAGATTTCTCGGCAATCTTGGTGCCGTCCGGCAGCGTGACCAGCTCACCTTCGTCGTAGAACGCCTCATCACGGACCGAGTACCAGCCTTCGTAATGGCCGAGGTAAATGTCCCCCGCGGCCTCAATCTTCTTCCACAGGGCGGTGCAGCTATCCTTATGGCGCTGTTCGGTGGTGCGGATCCAATCATCGTACGAGACGCCCATGGCGTCCGTCATATCCCGGAAATCCTGGGAAATCTTGTCGGTATAAGCCTGCGTATCCAACCCGGCGGCGCGGGCCGCGGCTTCGACCTTCTGGCCGTGCTCATCAGTGCCGGTCAGGAAGAAGACGTCATAGCCGTCCATCCGCTTGAAGCGTGCCAGCACATCGGCGGCAATGGAGGTGTAGGCGTGCCCGATATGCGGCGCCCCGTTCACATAATAGATCGGGGTTGTGACGTAAAATCGCTTTGTCATGATGTATGTCCGGTCAACATGCCCAGTCCGGCGACGATCGCCTGCCGCTTATCCAGGGCGAAGCGCTCTGTCTCATCCTGTAGCTTGGTCAGCCCGTGCCACAGCTCGCCCCAGGCATCAATGGGGCGCAGCGCCACCATGCGTTCCTGCTCCGGGTCGGCCTGGCCACGGGCGGCGGCCCGCACGGCCGATGACACCCCTGCCCGCAGTAAATCCATGAAGGTCGAGAACCCCGTGTCGCTGCGCACCAGCTGGTCCGCGATCTCATACCCCTTCGATGCGCGGAACCCCGGGAGCTCAGCGAGGAGGTTGTCGACCAGGGTGGAGATAGCCAGTCCCTCATCCTCCGCCATCATCATGGCCCGGCCGGGGGAGCCTTCGGCGAGGGTTGCCAAACGCGCCCGTTCATCATCCGATAGCGCGGGCAGATACTGGCGCAGCAGCGTGCCCATCGAATCGTCATCCAGTGGACCGAGGCGCAGACGGCGGCAGCGGCTCCGGATCGTTGGCAGCAGCCGCCCGGGAGACGAACATACCAGCAACAAGACCGCCCGCGGCGGTGGTTCCTCCAGGACTTTCAGCAAGGCATTGGCGGAGGCGGGGTTCATCTCCTCCGCCCCATCAATCACCACCACGCGCCAGCCACCTTCGGCCGGAGTGAGATGCATGAACGGCACCACCCGGCGCACGTCGTCGACGGCGATGGTCGTGCGCATGCGTTTGCGTTTGGGGTCGTATTCCCGCTCGATCGTCAGCATATCGGCATGGGACCCGGCGGCGACGCGGCGGAAGGTCGGATGCGACGGCTCCAACGCAAGGCTCGGCCCCTCTGGCCGGCCGGCCAGCAGTCGGCGCGCGAAGCGGTAGGCGAGCGTGGCCTTGCCGACCCCCTCCGGCCCGGTGATGAGCCAGGCGTGGTGCATGCGCCCGGCAGCCATCGCTTCCAGGATCATGGCTTCTGCGGGGGCGTGGCCAAGCAGCAGTGGATTGGCGCGGGGCTCGGGGGCGGGCATCAGTGAAGTATAGCCCGCGTGGGGTGGCAGCGGCAGAGGGGAAAGTATAGGATACCTTTAGGATATCTATCAGACTTCCCTTGCTCGGACTCCACCGGCTGCCGATACTCACCGCGTAATGGTGAGGCGAACCGGTATGACGGATTTGCATAAGCTCCTGTTCAAGACCAAAGCCACCGTTACCGACAGAGAGGTCCTCGCGACCGCGCGGCTCAATGCGTGCCTCAAACCTTTCGCGGGCCAGGAGATTACTGACGATATCGTGCCCCGAATCGAAATCGCTATCCGCGAGGAAGCGGACCGCCTGATCGAGGACCGGGTGCTGCAGCAGCGTCCGGACTGGTTGGCGGTGGTGGTGGGCAGGCGCCTGCACGTTGCTTTTGGGGCGAAGGCCGTGCAGCAGCTAAGCCGGGAGCTGAAACAGGCGGGCCACATTTGACCTTGGCAGCCAGGAAGCCCGTCCAGAGCACAATTGGGTCAAGTTGACCCAATTGTGCTCTGGAAGTCTTTGTTTGGTCGCATGATTCACGCCGCCGTGTGGTTCCACCTCTGGCGATCATGCTCT
>CAIUPC010000366.1 GCA_903900905.1 uncultured Acetobacteraceae bacterium | reverse complement strand
TGCAAAGTCGTGGGTGGCGGGCCTGCGCCCGCCATGACGATATTAAGTAAGGCGCCCATCCCGGAACCATAATATTTGGCCGTCGCCTCACCACCGCTCCACCGAAGGCCGCAAATCCATCTCATGCGTCCAGCCCTCGCGCGGCTGTGCATGCAGGGTCCAGTAAGCCTCCGCCACGGTATCGAGCGCGATCAGGCTCCCCGGTTCCGGCGGAGGCGCATCCGGCCCAAACCGCGCCAGGCGTCGCGCATGGATCGCAGGGCTGTCCACCCCGCCATCGATCACCAGATGCGCGACATGTATGCCTTTCGGCCCAAATTCCCGCGCCAGGCTCTGCGCCGTCGCCCGCAGCCCGGCTTTGGCGGCGGCGAAGGCCGCGAACCCCGCGCCGCCGCGCAGGCTGGCGGTCGCGCCGGTGAACAGGATCGTGCCCTTGCCGCGCGGCAGCATATGACGCACCGCCTCCCGCCCCGTCACGAAGCCGGCGAAGCAGGCGAGCTGCCAGACCCGCTGATACAGTGTGCCCGAGGTCTCCAACGCCCCCATCTGCGTATTGGCGCCAGCGTTGAACAGGCAAACCTCCACCGGGCCAATATCGCGTTCGATGGTCGCGAACAGAGCGGTCATCGCTTCCTCATCGCGGGCGTCGGTGCTGAACGCGTGCGCTTTGCCGCCGGCGGCCTCAATCGCGGCCACATGCGGCGCGGCTTTCTCCAACGATCGCCGGACGAGGCAGATCGTGTAGCCACCGCGCGCGAAGCGCCGCGCCACGGCGGCGCCAATGGCATCGCCGGCGCCGATAATCACCGCGACCGGGTCGCGCATTGGGGTGTTCATGGTTGGACTCCGCCCTGGTGGTCTGGCACCGCGAACCACGCTAGCCTGCCTGCGAGCAA
Source organism: uncultured Acetobacteraceae bacterium (assembly GCA_903900905.1). GTDB lineage: Bacteria > Pseudomonadota > Alphaproteobacteria > Acetobacterales > Acetobacteraceae > Rhodopila. The sequence continues at coordinate 4,831 of CAIUPC010000366.1, read as the reverse complement.
CGCGAAATAAGGGGAGGCAACCATGAAAATCGCCAAGGTCGAAGATCTGCATTGTGACGCCGGCTGGCGCACCTTCTCGTTCCTCAAGGTCACCACCGATGACGGGCTTGTCGGCTGGTCGGAATTCACCGAGGCCGATGGCAGCCGCGGCCTCTCCGCCGTCATCCACGGCATGGCGGAGGAGCTGATTGGCCAGGACCCCCGCCCGATCCAGAAGATCGACTCCCTGCTCTATGTGAAGCAGGTGCAGGCCCCGAACGGGGTCAACCAGCGCGCCATCGCCGCGATCGAGAACGCCCTGCTCGACATCAAGGGCAAGGCGCTCGGCGTGCCGGTTTACGAACTGTTTGGCGGCCCGGTGCGCGAGCGCATCCCCGTCTACTGGTCGCATTGCGGCACCTACCGCGTGCGCAATGCCGCCGCCGTGGGCGAAGCGCCGCTGCGCACCTATGACGATGTCGCGGCCCTGGGGGCGGAGGTCAAACGCCGCGGCTTCAAAGCCCTGAAGACCAATATCCTACCGTTCGACGGCGAAAAGCTGGTGGGCTTCGGCCCCGGCTTCGGCCGCTCCCCAGGTCATCCGGAGCTGAACGCCGACCGCAAGACGTTGCAGGCGGTCAGGGATACGCTGGGGGCGTTCCGGGATGGCGCCGGGCCGGACATGGGCATCCATCTCGACATCAACTACCACTTCAAGACCGAGGGAAACCTGCTGGTCGCCAAAGCGGTCGAGCCTTACGACCTGACCTGGCTGGAAATCGACAACTGGGATCCGCAGGCGCTGGCGCTCATCCGCTCCCGCGCCCCTTGCCCGATCGCGTCCCTGGAATCCGTCACTGGCCGGCGGGCGTTCCGGCCATTCCTGGCCGCCTATGCGGCGGATGTGGCGATCATCGACGTGATCTGGAACGGCTTCCTCGAAAGCATCAAAATCGCCGCCATGGCCGAGGCGTATGAAGTTAATGTCGCCCCCCATAACTACTACGGCCACCTGTGCTCCGCCGTCAGCGCCCATTTCTGCGCGCTGGTGCCCAACTTCCGGGTGATGGAAATCGACATCGACAGCGTTGCATGGCGCGACGAACTGTTCATAAACGCCCCCGTCATCGAGGATGGGATGCTGATCGTGCCAAAGGGACCAGGCTGGGGTGTGGACGTGAACGAAGAAGCGGTGCGCGCGCATCCCGTGAAAGGCCGTTGAGCATGTTTGACATCCTGGGTATCGGCAACGCCATCGTCGACGTTGTCGCCCGCGCCGACGACGCATTCCTGTCGCGCCATGACATGCATAAGGGCGCGATGATCCTGGTCGATGCGGCACGGGCGGAGGCTGTGTACGCTGCAATGCCCGCGGGGATCGAAAGCAGCGGCGGTTCGGCGGCGAATACCTGCGCGGTGGCGGCGGGCCTCGGCGCCCGCGTCGCCTATATCGGCAAGGTGGCCAACGACCAGCTCGGCACGGTGTTCGCGCATGACATCAAGGCCGCCGGGGTGGCCTTCCCGTCATCCCCCCTGGTGGGCGGGGCGCCGACGGCGCGCTGCCTGATCCTGGTGACGCCCGACGGGCAGCGGACGATGAACACCTTCCTCGGCGCCTGTGTGACGTTGAGCGAGGCGGATGTGGATGAGGCTTTGGTGGCCTCCGCCGCCGTGACCTATCTGGAGGGCTATCTGTTCGATCCCCCGGCGGCGCAGGCGGCGTTCTATAAGGCTGCCGCCGCGGCGCATGCGGCGGGCAAGCAGGTGGCGCTGTCGCTGTCGGACGCGTTCTGCGTCAACCGCCACCGCGCCGCGTTCCGCGAACTGGTGGCCGGACATGTCGACATCCTGTTCGCCAATGAGACCGAGATCACCAGCCTCTATGAGGAAAACACGTTTGAAGCCGCGGCCGAACATGCCCGCAGGGATGTGGGATTGGCGGCGCTGACCCGCAGTGAGGCCGGGAGCCTGGTCGTTCGCGGGGCGGAAACGGTGGAAATCGCGGCGGCGCCAGCGACGGTCGTGGATACGACCGGGGCCGGGGATGCCTATGCGGCCGGGTTCCTCGCGGCGTTCACCGCGGGCCGGACGCTGGATGTGTGCGGCCGGCTTGGCAGCCTGGCGGCGGCCGAGGTGATCGGGCACTACGGCGCGCGGCCGGAGGCCGATCTGCGAAAGATGCTGGCGTCGCTGGGGTGATATACCCCGACTCAGCAGCAATCCGGGAAAATGTTTGAACGGAATCGGGCATCTTCCCGCGCTGGGGCGCTGGTACTAGCGGTTACGAATGGCTGTGTGGATGGGGTGTTCGACTCGGTTGGAGCGGCTTTCAGGTCCCAGGTCCACCCGCCGCCACGGGGGCCGGATCGACCATTGAAGCGCCGCCACGATCGACATTGAACACCGCCAGACCGCGCCGCACCTCCCCGTCCGGCAGCAAGCCCAGCCAGCCATCCACGCCCATGAAACCGCTGGACTGGGTCAGCGCCGCGACCGAGAACCGGCCCGTTCCCGCCAAGGCCCGCGCGATTGACGCCGCGTCATAGGCCAAATCGGCGAGTCCGGGCGGCGGCTGGCTGTAGCGATCGGTGTACAGTGCCACCAACGACGCCCGCGACGCTGGGTCCGGCGCGGCATACCAGGCCCCGCCAAATCCGCCCGACCCACTGGCGGGGGAGGCCCATTGTGCGGGACCCATGATCCGCACGCTGCCGCGATCGATGTCGTAGTACGGCAGCACCGCCGCGATCTCGGCCAAGGGTTCGCCGGTATCGGCCAGCAGCAACGCATTGAACGGCGGCGGCGGGATCGGTTGTTTCGCCAGTTCGGCGGCGGCGCGCCGCCCCTCCGGCGTTGCTTTGGCGCGCTCAGCCCGGATCTGCGCGTCGATGGGGCCGCGGCGATTGCCATATTCGGCTAACTCCCGCACCGCCGCGGTGATGGAGGCCATGCTCGGCTCATAGGTCCTGACGTTGGGTTGCGACAGCCCGTTCGCTCGGGCGGCCTGCGACACCGCCTCCCCCATCAGGCGGCCGAAATCGGACGCTGGCAGCAGGGCGGCGATCTGGCCGTGGCCCTGCGCCTGGGCGGCGGCGACCAGACGGCGCACCTGCTGCCCTGGGGTTATGCCCAGCGCCCAAACACCGGGTTGTGCCTGCGACGTATCGTTGGTGAAGGCCAGGACCGCGACACTGCCCTCCCGCGCGATCGGCGCGACGGCGGCGGTCTCGGCGGAGGTCAGCGGGCCGAGGATCAACCCCGCACCATTGGCGAGCGCGACCCGGGCGGCGTTGGCGGCGCCGTCTGGGGTGCCGCCGGTATCAAGCGCCTCCAATCGAGGCAAATCGCCATCTGGCAGCGCGAGGCGGGCGGCTTGCAGCATCGCCTGCCCGATATCAGCGCGTGGCCCGGACAACGGCAGCAATATGGCCACCCTGTCGGCGCCGCGCACGGGTTCGGCCGGACGCGGTGGCGCGGGCTGTGGTATCGGCGCGTAGGGCGGTTGGTAGGCGCCGCGCGATCCGTCAGTATGCTCACCGCCGCAGCCGCCGAGTGCGAGCGTGCCAAGCAGGAGTGCGAATGCCCGACGAAGCATATGCCGATTCTCCCGAGACCGAGCCGGCCGGTGCGGCCGCTCCTTGGGCGGGACTTGTGCTGGTTTCCACGCCAATCGGCAACCTTGGTGATATTCCGCCGCGGGCGCGGCAGGCTTTGGCGGCCAGCGATCTGATCCTGTGCGAGGACACGCGCCACACCGCCCGGCTGCTGTCGGCCATCGGCGTGAGCGTGCGCACCGAGCCCCTGCATGAGCATAACGAGGACGCGCGCATTCAGCCGATCCTGGCGATGCTGCGTGGGGGGAGGCGGATCGCGCTGGTGTCGGATGCGGGGACGCCGCTCGTTTCCGACCCCGGTTACCGGCTGGTGCGGGCGGTGGTGGCGGAGGGGCTGCCGGTGACGGCCATCCCCGGGCCGAACGCGGCGGTGATGGCGCTGGTGCTGTCCGGGCTGCCGCCGCAGCCGTTCCTTTTCCTCGGCTTTCCGCCACCGCGCTCCGCCGCGCGGCGGACGGCGTTTGGGACCTTGCGTTCGGCCGAGCGGGCCGGCCTGTCGGCGACCCTGATCTGGCATGAGGCGCCGCATCGGCTGGCGGAGACGCTGGTGGATATGGAGGCCGCGTTCGGTCCCCGCGCCGCGGCGGTGGCGCGCGAACTGACCAAGCATTTCGAGGAGGTTCGCCGCGGCACGCTGACCGAACTGGCCGCCCATTACGCCACCCACGCGCCGCGCGGTGAAATCACGGTCCTGGTGGGCCCGCCGGAGGAGGAGGACCAGGAAGACCTGGATGGCGCTTTGACCCGCGCCCTGGAAACCCACAGCGTCAAGGACGCGGCGGCGCTGGTCTCGGCGGCGACGGGCCTGCCTCGGAAATTGGTCTACGCGCGGGCTTTGGAGTTGGGGCGCGGGTGACCCTATCCCACGAGCTTGCGGATGAGGGCGATCGCCGCCGGGGTGGACCAATCGGCCGCGCCCTCCAGCCGCGCGACGTCGCGGCCCTGGCGATCGATGATCACCGTCATCGGGATGCCGCGCGCGGCCCAGGCCCTGGCCAGTTTTCCTTTGGGGTCGGTCAGCACGGGGAGGCCGGCGATCGCATGCTCCTGAAACCAGGCCCGCACCGTGTCCGCCCCGCCGCGGTCGGAGGAGAGGGGCAGCACGGCGATATCGTAGGGTGCCAGTGCGAGGGCGAGCCGCGCCAATGACGGCATCTCCGCCACGCAAGGCGCACACCAGGTGGCCCAGAGGTTGATGACCATGCCATGGCCGCGGAATTCGGCCAGCCGGTGCTCGG
>CAIUPC010000365.1 GCA_903900905.1 uncultured Acetobacteraceae bacterium | reverse complement strand
CTCGGGATTGGTGATTTCCAGCCCATTGCAGATCGTCGGCGTATCCCACTGCGCCAGCACATCGAGGTCAGCTTGGTTGTAAGGCCGATCGGTCATCGCACGTTCTCCTGGATTGGATGGTGAATGGCGGCAAACTAGCCCCATGCCCGGCATCGCGAAAGGCGGTAGGGCCCATGACCCCGGGGGATTCCCATATGGTATCCGGGGGGGCACGCGCGCAGGCTCCGTCATCCCTCGGAACAAGCCCGAGAGTGACGGTTTTTGACGCAAATCCGCCATAAGTGATCACCCTGGCGCTTACCGCTTGGCGCGGGACTCCCGTTCCGCTACCACCGCAGCATGCACCAGCCACGCCTGATCTGCGCCTCCCCCAAGCCGTATCAACAAAACGCGCGGCAAAACCCCTGCGCCGTGAGAACGCCGCCCGCATCGCCCCGCCCAGGCCGATATGACGGGTCGCGGATGAGGACCGCGCCGGTGTCACGCCCAGCCATGCCGAAACAGCCCATGCGCCGTGAGAAACACCAGCTTTACCACCTCACGGCGCGGCACCTTCAGCTTTCGGCGGCCAGGCCCCGCAGCCCAACCCAACTGATCCCCGGGGACGCACCAATCATCGGCTGTCGCCCGCAATACCCCTTGCACCGTGAGGATCCCCCCGGCCAGCGCCGTACCGCCGGACAGACCGCGAAGGGTTCACCACAGAGCCACAGAGCCACGGAGGCCGTGGCCCCCCCGGACCCATTTGCGTTCATCTGCGTTCATCTGCGGTTTCAAATGAGTCCGCCACCCCTTCGGAGCGAGGCATCCATCAGCCAGGCAAGGCAGGGAAACCGCACATGATCGCACATGGTGTTCGGACCGCCCACGTCCGCCCGCAACAAATACCCCATGCACCGTGAGACCCACGCCGGGTGTCCGTCCCATCCCTCCCCCAGCCTACCGGCTGCCCCCGGCCGCGGGGTCATCCTCTGCCAGCCGATCCGGTGGCTGCGTGTCACCCTCATTGTCCGAAAGCGTGGGAAATACCTCACGCACCGTGAGCCTCTCCCTCTCGCCGCCTTTGCACCGGACAAATCGCGAACGGCTCCACGACGGGGTCACAAAGCCAGGGAGGTCATGGGTCCGCGAATAAAAACCCCTTGCACCGTGAGAGCCATGCGTCACCGCCGCCGATGCCATATGCGGTCACCCTGCGTGCCACATGCTTATCCCTTGCCTATGCTTCGTATATTTGACAGTTTGCGGCCGGCTGCTCCGGTAGGGTTTTCCTGATGTCATTGACTCGCAAGCGTGTTTTAGTAACGGGCGGAGCTGGTTTCCTGGGCTCCCATCTGTGTGAGCGTCTGCTGCGCGAAGGCGCCGACGTTTTATGCGTCGACAACTATTTCACCGGCCGCAAGGACAACATCGCCCATCTGCTGACCGATCCGCATTTCGAGGCGATGCGCCACGACGTCACCTTCCCGCTCTATGTGGAAGTGGACGAGATCTATAACCTCGCCTGCCCGGCCTCCCCGGTACACTACCAGTTCGACCCGGTGCAGACGACCAAGACCAGCGTCATCGGCGCGATCAACATGCTCGGCCTCGCCAAGCGAATTGGTGCCAAGATCCTGCAGGCCTCCACCAGTGAGGTCTATGGCGATCCGACGGTCCATCCGCAGACCGAGGACTATCGCGGCAACGTCAACACGCTTGGACCCCGCGCCTGCTACGATGAGGGCAAGCGCTGCGCCGAGACCCTGTTTTTCGACTATCACCGCCAGCACCAGACCCAGATCAAAGTCGCCCGCATCTTCAATACCTACGGCCCGCGCATGCATCCGAACGACGGACGCGTGGTGTCGAATTTCATCGTCCAATCGCTGCGCGGGGAGGACATAACCTTGTACGGCGACGGCGGCCAGACCCGTGCGTTCTGCTATGTGGATGATCTGATCGACGGCCTCATGCGCCTGATGGCGACCGGACCGGACATCACCGGCCCGATCAACATCGGCAATCCGCATGAGATCCCCGTCCGGGAACTGGCGGAGCGGGTCATCAGACTGACCGGTTCGGCGTCTAAAATCGTGCATCGCCCGCTGCCGCAAGACGATCCGATGCAGCGTTGCCCGGATATCACCCTGGCCCGGGCCGTACTGGGATGGGCACCGACCGTGGCACTCGATGATGGGCTTATGAAGGCCGCGGCCTATTTCCGGCAAATGCTGGCGGAGTCCCAGGAACGGCAGGACCGCCTCTCCGCCTGAACAACACTCAGCACAGCAACCATGCGTGTATGACCCAGAATTCGCCTGACTCGCGGTCGCTGAACACCAAGATCGCCAAGGGTACGAGCTGGGTGATCGCCTGGCGCGTGGCGACGCGCAATCTCGGCCTGACCAGCACGCTGATCCTGGTGCGCTTACTCGATCCGGCCGACTTCGGCCTGGTCGCGCTGGCGACCGGCTTCGCGGCCACGGTCGACGCTTTGTCCGTGCTCGGCGTGCAGGATGCGCTGCTGCGTGCGCAATCGCCGAGCCGGGACATGTATGACTCCGCGTTCAGCATCGCATTGTTGCGCGGTGTTGGCACCGCGTTGCTGATCGCCGCCGCCGCCTGGCCGGTCGCCGACTTCTTCAAAGAGCCCCGACTGGCGGTTGTTCTCCTCTCACTCGCGGCCGGGACGGTCATCACGGCGCTGGAGAACATCGGCACGGTCGATTTCCGCCGCGACATGACGTTCAAGAAGGAGTTCCACCTTCAGGTCGCCGGCCGGGTGGCCGGCGTGATCACAACCATCGCCCTGGCCTGGCTCTGGCGTGACTACTGGGCCTTGGTGGTGGGTCTGCTGACCACGCGCGTCGTGCGGCTCGTGCAAAGCTACATCATGTCACCCTACCGCCCGCGCCTGACCCTCCGGGCCTGGCGCAGCCTGATCGGCTTTTCGCTCTGGAGCTGGGCGATCACGATGGTGCAACAGGTTCGCAGCCGGGCTGACAATTTCGTCATCGGCCGGCTGATGACCACCGCGGATGTCGCCAGTTTCTCCGTTGGCCAGGAGATCGGTGCCCTGCCGATAACCGAAATGGTCGAACCGCTGCACCGGACGTTGTTTTCAGCCTTCGTCGTCCTGAATCACAACGAGAAGGACCCGCACACGCTCTATCTCAACGTGCTGGAGGCAGCCTTCCTGTTGGTGCTTCCCGCGGGCGTTGGCATCTCTTTGATCGCCGATCCGATGGTGCACCTGATGTTGGGGGAGCGTTGGTTGAGCGCGATTCCCGTGGTGCAGATCCTCGCGATCGTCAGCACGATTTCGATGTTCGGCACGCTCAGCGACGCGATGAACGCCGCTGCGGGCAATTTGCGTGTGAATTTCATCATGTACTCGATATCGGCCGCCTTGCGGGTTCCACTCCTGCTGGTTTTGGTCTCCGCCTATGGGGTGACCGGTGGCGCGGTCGCGCTTGGCCTCTCGACGCTGGCCGATCAGGTATTATTCGTGGGTGTGACGCTGCGACGCCTCGACATTCATGCCAAAGAACTGGTGACCCGCCTGTGGCGGGCGATTCTGGCATGCTTGGCGATGACCGCCTGCCTATGGTCGGTCGGATGGGCCTGGACCTCAACAACGGGGGACAGCATCTTCACCGTCTCGGTCGATATGCTGCTTCGCGCCGGTGCCGGAGCGCTGACTTACACGGCCGCCATCGTCATTTTGTGGATTGCAGCAGGGCGGCCGAATGGCGCCGAGCGGTATGTGTTTGATCAAATACAGAAACTCATCGGCCGCTTAACCGGTGCGGCCGCCGCCCGTTGACGCGGCCATTAACTACGCGCGATCAGCGCGATCCCCGCCATCACCAACACGATCCCGCCGATCCGGGCCGGACCGAGCGTGTCCCCAAACAGCCAATAGCCCACAAGCGCGGTGAACACGAAGCCGAGCCCAACGAATGGATAGGCCTGGGAAACTTCAGTGCGCGACAGCACCCCCAACCAAAGGATAGTCCCCACGCCATATAGCGACAGGCCGCCAAGGATTCCGGGACTGAGACCGACAGCAAGGGCGATATCGACGGCTGAACCGCTGGCGATGGCCTGCTTGACCGACCCACTGGACATGCCCGTTTTGAACAAAACCTGCGCGACCGCGGACATCGTCACGCTCAGCAGAATTAACCCGAGAACCGCGATCGGCATGGACTGCCCCTCTATCCCAAGGTCAGGGTTTGGGCGGCAACGACAACCAGCACCACCGCCGCGCCGATCGCCCAGGAAATCCGGTCTTTGATGGCGAAGACGATGGGATCGTGATGCATGTACCCACGCGCGCCGGCCAGCCACATCCGGCAGAGCCAGAACAGAATCAGCGGCACGATCAGGCTCAGCAGGCTGGGGGAGGCATAGCGCTGCGCCGTCGCCTCATTCTGCACGAACAGCGCCAGCACGATGCTCGCCGCGAAGGCCGAACCCACGCCAAGGGTTTGCAAGATCGGCGTGTCAGCCGGGTCATAGCCGCGCCGGCTGGATTTCGCCCGGCCAGAGGCGATCAGGCTCATCATCTCTTCAACGCGTTTCAGCAACGCCAGACTGAGGAACAGGAAACTGGAGAATCCCAGCAGCCAAAGGCTCAAATGGTGACCTGTCGCCTCCCCGCCGCCGAACAGGCGGATGGTATAGAGGCCGGCCAGCATGAAGACATCAACCAGCGGCAGCTGCTTCAACAGAAACGAATAGCCAACGGACATCGTCGCGTAGGCCACGATGATCGCGGTCACATGGCCCAGCATCGACAAGCCAATGCCGCCGCAGACGAGGACCACCGCCGCCAGTGCCCCGATTGGCAACGGGATGGCGCCGCGCGCGAAGGGGCGGTTGCGCTTGCTGGGATGCGCGCGATCGGCCGCGATATCGACGAGGTCGTTTATCAGGTAAATGCCCGAGGCCGTGCAGCAGAAGGCGGCAAACATGATGACGCCCCCGATCCAGGCGCTCGTCTCTGTCAGCGCATGCGCCGTCAGTATTGGCACGAAGGTCAGGATATTCTTAACCCATTGATGCGGCCGCATGGCGCGCAGCAATTCCCGCGACAATGCCGGCTGATCCTCGATGATCAGTTCCACCGGCATCATCGCCTGGACCTTCGCCCGCACGGAGGCCGGTGCGTTGACCACGATAGCAGTCCCGGAATCACGCCAGATCGCCAGATCGCTGCTGGCATTGCCGGCATAACTGAAGCCTTTCGCGCCGAACCGATCCACCAGTGCGCGCGCCTTCGCCTCGCCTTTGAGGTTGTTGGACCCGTCGCTGGCGATCACCTCATCGAAGATGCCCAAATAGTCCGCGATCGCGGCTGCCACCCGCTTGTCAGCCGCGGTTGCCAACACCAAATAACGGCCGGCCTGCTTCTGCTCATGCAGAAACGCCAACAGGGTTTGATTATAGGGCAAAAGACCGGGTTCAACCGGCGCACTTTTGGCCACGGCCGCCTTGAATGCGGCCCGCCCCTGACCGAGCGCGAGAATGGCGTGGAAGATCGCCGGTTCAGTCGCGATGGCGCACAACCCCTCGTGCAGCATGTCGGACCGAATCAGCGTCCCATCCAAATCGACGCATAACGGCAAGGCGGTCTGGGGCAACGATTGGTTGGTGTCCGGCGGCATATCCGATGTTTCCAATCCCGGTTTCACTGGCCAACGATGTCGGTACAAGGCGCCTGGCATGAGAACTCGACCTTGTCGAAGCTACGTGCGAAATCCCTGACGATCGGCAGGTTATCGGCCCCGACCAAAAGCGCGAGCAGCAGCACCATGGTGACGTAGGCCTTGCCGGAACGCCGTGCCCAGGTCAACCAAGGTGCCAGGCCACAGGCCAGGACGAAGACCAGGAAATGCATATGCGCGGTATAGAGATAGAGACTGCCACGAAATTGAAACCGCAGATGGAATACCAGATTACAGACCAGCGCGATCGCGACGCCCGCCGCAATCACGCGGTACCGCCGGTGCATCAGTCCGGCAACGGTCCCTACGGCACAAAATACCACCCAGAATGGGGCGGCAATGGCACCAATCGGGGAGAACGCATAGTCCCGAAAGTCACGCATGTTGATGCCCTCGGGCAGCATCAGCCAGCTATAGTCGGGGGATACGAACGAGAATGTGAAGAACGTCAGCAGCACCTGACCTGGACCGGTAACCGGCCCTTTGGTCTGCTGCCAAAAGACGTGCTTCAGCGCCAGAACCGGATCGCGCAGTTCTTCCAGCAGGCTGTGGTACCAGACCGCGAACGACAGGATTATGATCGGGACAGTCAGGATCAGGCCAAACAAGACGCAGCGCCAGATGGCACGCGGCAGTCCGGCAAGCCGGGTTTCGATCAGGAACTCCGCGATCGCTGTCTGCATGGCATTGGTGATCGTGGTCCCAAACGTCGCAACGGCAACGACATAGCGCAGCCTACGAAAACGGGCCGGATCCCGCAGCCGCGCCTGTGCGATGACCCAGGTCAGGGCGACAGTGAAGCCGGCCACGCCGTAGGTCTCAGCAATGATAGCGGTGAAGATTTGCGCACCTGTGACGATGAAGAGTCCCGATAGCGCGGCCGCGATGGGCCGATCGACCATGGCTTGCCGCAGGAACACGAAAACCAGTCCCACTGAGGCCGCCCCGAACCCTGCAAGGACCAGTGCCGCGGCCTCCTTGCCAGTCGCGCCGAGCAGCAGCAGCGGCCAGGCGAGAGGACGCAGAAGCACAAACAACGGATGTTTGACGTTCAGAAAATCAGGGGGGCTGGCAGTCAGCGCGCTCACGGTCCGGATCGGGTCGAAGTCGAACGCCAGGTTATAATAATCGAGGTAAGCCCCCTGCGCCAGCCGCCAGGCCAACGGACCATAAAGCGCCAGCGACGCCAGCATGACCAGCGCGAGAATCCATCGATCGGCCGTTGACCAGCTATCCTCACGCTCAGGCATGACGGTGTTCCCTATGGATCGCTTCGCCCATTCGCTGGCTCAGCCGGGTTGGATGGAGCGGCCGGCCATGCACGTCCGGTCTGTGGTCAGGGTTCCACCGGGCTGATGACTGGATCACCCAGGAACTTACGATAGACGTATTTCAACGGCTTCTTGACCCCGAGGCGCTCGGCAGTGTCCCGTATCCAGGGTAACCAGACCTGGTTAAATTCAATATCGAAAAGGGTCAATACTGTACCAATTGGATTGCGCCGCATATAGCGTCCGAGAAAATGCCGGTATTCAGCACGCGTGAACACCTTGGCATTACCCCCGATTTTGGCGACCAGGGGAGTGAAGCGGGGGTAAAGCTGGGTGTTGATCAGTCGTGTTTTCATGAAATTGCCGATCAGCAGGTCGTCGAAATAACCCCAGGTGACGGTTTCCATAAGGGAGGCGCGGGGGACAAAGAATTCGATTCCCCTGCGGCGTTCGGGCAGCACCCCTTTCGCAGGGTTGAGGTCGATACGACGGGTTTCGCCGCCCACGGTGAATGCGACGAAATCGATGTACCGGCGCACGAGCTCGAATTTCGCCATAAACGCTTCGACCTTCGCCCATTCTTCCAGCGACAACCGGGCCTGCCAGTCGTCCTCGCCCGTCACGTCGCTGATCTGGCTGGTGTCGGAGGTTTGCGCCGCATGATTCGCGGTCACGGCGTTGGTTGCGAGATCGACGGTGACGAAAGGTTCAACGATCCGAATGTTCGGACGATGCCAGTGGGCCTGAATATCGCCCCAGGTCACGCGGTAGGGATTGGCCCAGACGGAGTCCGCCCGCACATAAATGTGCTGCGACGACGAAACGCAGAAACTGCCGACGCCCAAATCCTCGGCGATCCGCGCGGTACGCCAGATCATGCCGCGCTTGCGCTCGTCCGGCGGACCGGCCAGTGACTGCCCCCGCTCGTCGACGAAATTGAACATGTCAGCATCTATCGCGCATAAAGCGAGGAGGTAGGTATTCTCTTTCTTATGGGCCTTAACCAGATCGCGGATGAACCGCCCCTCCCCGCACAGGGGTGAATCGTTGAGGTCCACTATCAGGCTGTCTCCGGCCTGGATGATCAGGACCCCGTCCTGGTTCATGTTATCGATACACATGACCCGGACGGTTGGCGAAAGCTGGAACCATTCGCGATATCGCAATATCGTGACATCGAAGCCGGCTTCCCGCAGACTATCCGCAATCTCAGAACTGTAATGGTCGGGTAGCAGCATCTTTCGGCCGCGGGGGAACGAGGCCAGGGAATCGTGGTGCAGATGATCAGGATGCCCGTGGGAGATCCACAGATAAGGCGCCTGATGAATCGCCTCGATCTGATCCTCCGACAGTGGATGATCGAGCGCCCAGCTGCCAAAATAGCATGTACCGAATAGCCAGGGATCCGTCGCAAGCAAGGGCGCGCCGTTTTCGTAAACCAGGACCGATGCGTTACTCAAAGTCTCAAAAGCATGTGTCATAAAATATACTCGCACTATCCAAACCGGCGCAAACCGCCAAAAACCAACGCTTCAGAACCGCTCCCCACCATCTTGCCCGCCCGCTACCATGCTGGCCAATTCAGGGTCAAGCTGGTTCTCGGTCCGACCCTCGCTCGCAGCGGGACCAGTTCTCTCCAAGCAATCCATAATTCGCACCGTCTTGACGGGCGGGGGGCTGGCGCATTCACATCCGTTCGCCGTATGACACCGTCAACGTAACCCGCCTGACAGCAATCGGAAGCATGCTCCAGTACACCATGTCCCATCGCATGCCCTCCGGCCCGCGGCCCATCAGGCTGCATACCCGACCGGTCAGTGTGTCGATGGCCCACGGGGTTTTATCCAATCGGTTGGCTCACTGATGCATCCGAAAGTCAGTGTCATAATCCCAGCCTATAATATGGGCGAGCAGTTGGTGCGCGCGGTCGAGAGCGCCCTCAGCCAGACAACCCCCGTTCATGAAATCTTCGTCGTGGATGATGGTTCCAAGGACAACACCGCCGAAGTGGCAGAGCGGTTCGGCCCCCCTGTCTATGTCATTCGCAAACCCAATGGCGGCCCGGCGAGCGCACGGAACCTTGGTGCCGCCAAGGCGACCGGTGATTGGCTGGCGTTTCTCGACGCCGACGATTGGTGGTTCCCGCAAAAGACCGAAGTGCAAATGTCCTACACGCAGGCGCCCGATATCGGTCTGGTGCATTGCCTCTACGACCACCGGATCGAGCGCCCGCCCGCCGAACTCTCCTTCGACGACCTCTGGGCGCATAATTGGATCGGCACAGCCTCGGTGATGATCCGGCGGAGCCTGTTCCTCGAACTCGGCGGCTTCAACGAAGAGCGCGCGTTGATCTCGGTCGAGGACTATAATCTTTGGCTGCGGGTCGTTGCTGCCGGTTGGCGCATTGTCACATGCCCGCATATCCTGGCCCATTACACCCAGGGGACCGGCATATCGTCCAATCTGGAACGGCTGATGCGGGCGTCCCTATTCAACCTGGACGATCTGGAAGTGCTCCTGAAACTCCCGCCAGAGCAGGTGGATCAGAAGCGGGCGCAGCTCCGCAGCCAGTTCGGCCGTCAGGCGCTCCATGACCGCAAAATGCCGATAGCCCGCGATTTGCTGTGGCATACAGTGAAACACGAACCGTCGGCGGGGAACATGCTGCGTTACCTCGCGTCCAACGTTCCGTTGACGCTGCTCGACGCCAAGCGGAATCTATCGCAGCGCAGCGTGTCCCAAAACACCGGCGGCTCCAGTGGCCGGCCATTCGGCGACTCAACCGGCCCGCTCGTGCCTATCGATGAGAAGCCATTCTGGGGCGGTGAGCGCACGGCTTCTATTATCGACCCGCGGTATCATGCCAAGGCCGCGACCGAGGCCCTGACCAAGCCGCTCCTGGTCACGACGATCGACGCCGAGGAGGACTTCGACTGGAGCCAGCCTTTCGACAGCAACGCGTCGAAGGTCACATCCATGCGGCATCAGCATCACGCGCACCGCGTGTTCGAGCGCTTCGGTGTTGTTCCGGTCTATCTGGTCGACTACCCCGTCGCCTCCCAGGATGACGGAAGGGCGCCGTTGCTGGAACTGTTGCAGGGCAATCTCTGCGAAATCGGCGCCCAGCTGCATCCCTGGGTCACCCCGCCCTTTGTCGAGGACATCTCGATCCGTAACAGCTACCCCGGCAACCTGCCGCAAGTGGTTGAATACGCAAAACTCGCTGCCCTGACAGAATCGCTGGAACAGGTGTTCGGGATCAGGCCGCGCCTCTATCGCGCCGGGCGCTGCGGCACTGGCCCGAATACCGCGGAAATCCTGAAGCATCTCGGCTACCAGGTCGACACCAGCGTCATGCCGCATTGGAACTACACGGCGCATCAAGGCCCGGATTACCGGGCCTATTCCGTCACCCCATTCTGGCTGGACTCCGAACGCACCCTCCTCGAGATGCCCATTACCTCATCCCTTGTCGGCTATGGTGCGAAGCTCGTCGGACCAGACGGTTTCGACCCATTCAGCAAGACGGCGGAACGGTTGGGTGTGACCTCAGCCTTGGCCCGCCTCGGCGCGGTCGAGCGGATCCGGCTGACCCCGGAAGGTATCCGGATCGAGGAAGCCAAGCGGCTCGTGCGCCATATGAAAGCGGCGGGCCACCGGGTCTTCGTACTCACCTATCACAGCCCTTCGCTCGAGCCCGGCAACACGCCCTATGTCCGCAACCAGGCCGACCTTGCGGCCTTCCTGCGCTGGCTGGAGGAGTTCTACGACTTCTTCACCTCCGAAATCGGCGGCGAATGTGTCAGTTGGCGCGATCTGCGCGCCGCGCTCCTGCCGCGATAGGGCGAAGCGTCTGTCCCAGCGGCCGGGATTGGCTGCCCCCCGCCACCTGCGGGAGGGGGGCAGCCAATCCTACCCCATCACCAGTTCACCCGGCGCATGCGTCAGATGGCAGGCCGAGGTATGGCCTTCGCCGACAATCCGCAGCTCCGGCTCTTCAGTCCGGCACCGGTCATGCACCAGCGGGCACCTTGTATGGAACCGGCAGCCGGATGGCGGGTTGATCGGGCTTGGCACGTCGCCGGTCAGGATCACGCGATTGCGCGGCGCGGTCGGGTCCGGCACCGGCACCGCCGAAAGCAGGGCCTTGGTATAGGGATGGTGCGGCTTGGAGAACAACGTCCGCCGATCGGTGAGTTCCACGATCTTGCCGAGATACATGACGGCGACGCGGTGGGTCAGATGCTCCACCGTGGCCAGATCGTGGCTGATGAACAGCAGCGCCAGGCCGAGCTCGTCCTGTAGGTCAACCAGCAGGTTGATGATCTGCGCCTTCACCGACACGTCCAGCGCCGACACGGCCTCATCGCAGATGATCAGATCGGCCCCGGGCGCCAAAGCACGGGCGATGCCGATACGCTGACGCTGCCCGCCGGAGAATTCGTGCGGGAACCGGTCGATGGCATCGCGCGGCAGCTGCACCTTGTCCATCAGGAGGGCGACTTTTTCGCGCAGTTCGGCGTTGTTCTTCACCAGGCCGAAATTGGTCAGCGGCTCACCCAGGATATCCCGGATTTTCATCCGCGGATTCAGGCTGCTGAACGGGTCCTGGAACACCACCTGCATGCGCTGACGGATCGGCCGCAGCTTGCTGGCCGGCATGTTATCGATGCGCTGACCATCGAGGTAAACTTCCCCGGCAGTGACATCGTACAGCCGCAGCAGTGACTTGCCGACGGTGGATTTGCCGCAGCCGGATTCCCCCACCAGCGACAGCGTCTCACCGCGCTGGATGTCGAAGCTGACGCCATCGACGGCGTAGACCCGCGTCGTGGTCTGACCAAACAGGCCACCAGTGATCGGGAAGTGCTTCTTGAGGCCCTTGACCTCAAGCAACGGTCGGGTGGTGTTCATGCGGCCATCCGGCGTTCGGCGAAGTGGCAGGCAACCGAGTGTTCGGGGGCCTTCAGTTCAATGGCGGGGGCAACGGTGCGGCAGAGATCGGTCGCCATACCGCAGCGCCCGGCGAAAGCGCATCCGATGATCGGTTTGCGCAGGCTGGGAACCAGGCCTTGAATTTCGGCCAGGCGGCCGCGCGGACCATCAACCAGCGACGAGCCGAGCATAGGCACGGCGCCAATCAGGCCACGGGTGTAGGGATGCAGCGGGCGGGCGAAAATTTCGCGCACCGGCGCTTCCTCGACCTTGCGGCCGGCATACATGACCACCACCCGTTCCGCCATTTCCGCGACCACGCCCAGATCGTGGGTGATCAGCATGATGGCCGAACCCAGCCGGGTCTTGAGATCGCGCATCAGGTCAAGGATCTGCGCCTGGATGGTCACATCCAGCGCGGTCGTCGGCTCATCGGCGATCAGCAGCTTCGGATTGCAGGCCAGCGCCATGGCGATCATCACGCGCTGACGCATGCCACCGGACAGCTGATGCGGATATTCCCGAACCCGGCGTCCGGGAGCGGGAATGCCGACGAGGGTCAGCATCTCCACCGCCTTTGCCTCCGCATCACGGGCGTTCATGCCCTGATGCAACTGCACGGTTTCGCCGATTTGCTTGCCGACGGTCAGCACCGGATTGAGGCTGGTCATCGGCTCCTGGAAGATCATCGAGATCGCGTTGCCGCGGATCTGACGCATCTCCGGCTCGCTCAGATCGAGCAGGTTCTTCCCCAGGAACCGGATCTGGCCCGCGATCTTGCCCGGCGGTTCGGCGATCAGCCGCAGCACCGACATCGAGGTGACCGATTTGCCGCAGCCGGATTCACCCACGATCGCAAGGGTTTCGCCGGCATCGACATGGAATGACAAACCATTGACCGCACGCACCACCCCATCGGGCGTGGCGAAATGCGTCTGGAGGTTTTCGACTTCAAGAAGTGCCATGATTTTACAGCCGCTTGGCCAGCCGCGGGTCCAGCGCGTCGCGCAGACCATCGCCCAGCAGGTTCACCGCGAGCACGGTGATGGACAGGAAGATCGCCGGGAAGAAGACGATATATGGCTTGACCTGCCAGAGCGCCCGCCCCTCCGCCATGATATTGCCCCAGCTCGGGATAATCGGCGGCGTGCCGGCCCCGATGAAGGACAGCGTCGCTTCCGTGATCATCGCCGAGGCACAGATGAACGTCGCCTGCACCATCAACGGCGCCAGCGTGTTCGGCAGAATGTGCTTCCAGATGATCACCGGCACCTTGGTGCCCGAAGCGATCGCCGCTTCGACATAGGGTTGTTCGCGCAGCGACAGCACCACGCCACGCACCAGGCGGCAGACGCGGGGGGTTTCGGTGATGCTGATCGCGATGATCACGTTCTGCACCGAAGCCCGGGTCAGCGCCATCAGCGCGATCGCCAGCAGAATCTGCGGGATCGACATCAGCCCATCCATCGCCCGCATCACGACCGCGTCGACCTTACGGGTG
>CAIUPC010000364.1 GCA_903900905.1 uncultured Acetobacteraceae bacterium | reverse complement strand
CTATGCCGGCAAGGTCGAGATCGAACGCGGCATCGCGGCGGAGGTCGTGGCTGGCCTGACGCGCATGGGCCATACGCCGGAAATCAACGAGCGCCCGCATGGCGGCGGCCAGGCGATCTGGATCGACCGGGAGCGTGGGTGTCTGGTGGCGGGGTCGGAGCCTCGCAAGGATGGGCTGGCGCTGGGGTATTGAAGCCCGCGGCGTGAGGCCATTGTTCTGATTAACGAGTCGAGACCGCCTGTGCGTATCGCAGCGTTCACCATGGCCTATAACGAGCCGGTGTTTCTGGCCCTATGGAAAGCCCATTACGGCCAGCAACTGGGCCTGGAGAATCTGTTTTGTATTGACCATGGTTCAGACGACGGCAGCACGGAAAATATTGGGATTTCCGTGCTGCGCCTTCCCAGAGGCAAGCTGGATGAAGACCAACGCGCCGCTTTCGTCAGCCGCTTTCATGCGTCCTTGCTGACGTACTACGACGTCGTGATATTCACCGATTGCGACGAGTTCCTGGTTCCTGACCCCCGGTTATATGCCGGTTTACGTGATTTTGTGGAACGCAAATGCGTAACCGTCGTCACCGCGGTGGGCGTGAATGTCGTTCACGCCCCCGATCAGGAAGCCCCAATCGATTTATCCAGGCCATTTTTCAGCCAGCGGCGCTTTGGACGTTTTCACGGTTCCTATTGCAAGACCCTGATTTCCCGAATGCCGATCACCTGGGGGCCTGGCTTTCATGGTTGCAATTTCGTGCAGAATGTCGATATGGGGCTCTATCTTTTCCACCTCAAATACATGGATTTGTCGTATTTCCGCAATACGCACAAAAGCCGGAATGCGATTCAATTATCCGCCGGCGCGATCAAACAGAGTCATAATCACCATTGGCGGCAGGACAGCAGCGTAATCGAAAAAGAATACTTTCATCCGGGAACGTCAGGACCGGACGAATCTGATGATGCGTTCAGCTTTTACGATGACCTGAAACGCTGCGGCTACCTGAGTCCTAAATGGCTTCTGAAGATCGACAAAAACCGGCGGAAGCCAAAATTTTTCAATGGACCGGTACGGCTAATCCCCGCTCGGTTCGCGACGGCCATTCCCAGCCTGGCGATGAACCCGCCGGAACTGATCCTGGACTGATAAAGCGCGCGGTGAACCTCAGGGATAAAGCCCGGCCGGAAAGTTCGTCAGCTGAACGGTATCAATCGATAAACAGGCCCTCCGCGCCAGCGTGAGATCGTATTTTTTATCATTTCGATTACTTGACGGAATGGTTGCGTTGTTTCCCGGACAATTTTGCGCCGCAATGGGGTGTGTTTTCGCTTTTTAACAACAGGCGCAATGGCGCTTTGAAACAGGATGCCTTCCGCCCCATATTGCGTAAATCTTTGCTGAATACACAGCGCTGGTTCCATTTGCGCGATAGCCAGACCGGGCACTGCCGAAGGAAGCCTGAACAGAAAGAGATCGATTGGCACATCCGGGCTCTGCCCGTATCTGACCAGTTTTTCCGCCCCTTGCCGGCTGATGACGTATCCCGCGGAGCCAAAATGCAGGGAATAAAGCGGCACCAAACGACGCCGCTGCCGTGCCGCATCGACCGGCACTGTCAGCACTTTCTGGCGGGCCGTTTCTATTTTTACGACGTCATAATCACCTTGCATCCAAGTGTCATTCCTGATAAACATGGAAAAATCTTTGCTCAGGATCACATCATCCTCTAAAATACACACATACTCTCCAACCGTTTCGAGAAACTGCATCCAGGCCTTCTGATGGCTGACGATGCATCCGCGCTCAAAGCGGGATAAATGCTCAAACGCGCCTGGCGTGCCCGGCAGTTTCGGTTGCGCGTCAGCCAGATCAAGACCATCCACGGCAGCAATCCGTATGAAGCCATTTTCACCAAGCATATTTTTCATATGCAAAAGCCGGTCACGGTGGCGATCCAGGTTGATCACGTAAACTTCCATGTATTTCAACATTTTCTGAAAAACCCAATTTTCGCGGATACCACCCGGCAGCCAACCCAAGCAGCTGCGCCCCGGCATCAACACACAGCATTTGCCATCGTGATGAACAGCCTTCAACGTATTTGCATGGAAGCATGCGTGATGCTTTACAGATCCCGCTCTGTGGAGAGATATCAGACTCCGTCACTCCGGTTTCTGCCGCGCCCCGGACGACATCGCAAACAGGATACGCCATGACCGAGCCCTGCGACCTCCCCGCCACCGAAGCCCGCCGCCTTATCGGCACCAGGCGCCTGGCGCCGTCCGAACTGCTGGAAAGCTGCATCGCCCGGATCGAGGCGGTGGATCACGCCGTCAACGCCATGGTCAGCCGCGACTTCGACCGCGCCCGCACGGCAGCAAAACAGGCCGACGCCGCCGTCACGCGCGGCGACGCGCTCGGCCCGCTGCACGGCCTGCCCATGGGCATCAAGGATCTGGAGGAAACCGCGGGCCTGCTGACCACCTTCGGCAGCCCGATCTTCCGCGACTACATTCCCACCACCGATGAGGGCATCGTCGCGGACTCCAAAAGCGCCGGCGCCATCGTTGTTGGCAAGACCAACACCCCCGAATTCGGCGCCGGGGCCAATACCCGCAACGCCGTGTTCGGTGCCACGGGCAATCCGTTCGACCCCGCGAAATCCTGCGCCGGATCCTCTGGCGGCTCCGCGGTCGCGCTGGCGACGGGCATGGTGCCGCTGTGCACGGGTTCGGATACCGGCGGTTCATTGCGCAATCCCGCGGCTTTTTGCGGCATCGTCGGCTTCCGCCCGACCCCCGGACTGGTCGCCAGCGAAAAGCGCGGGATCGGCTGGACCCCGCTGCCGGTGCTCGGGCCGATGGGGCGCACCGTGGGGGATGTCGCGCTGATGCTGGGTTCCATCGCCAGCAACGATCCGCGCGATCCGCTGGCCACCACCATCCACGGCCGCGCCGTCCGCACGCCGGGCGATTTCTACCCGCCGGCGCGGGTCGACCTGTCGCGTCTGAAAGCCGCCTTCACCCCCGATTTCGGCTTCGCCCCGACCGAAAGCATCGTGCGCCAGGCCTTCGCCGAAAAAACCAGCCTGTTCCGCGACGCCTTCGCCCAGGCCGAGGACACCGCCCCCGATTGTTCCGGCACCGATGAGGCGTTCGAGGTGCTGCGCGCGGTCATCTTCCTCGCCGCGCATCTGGAGAAAACCCGCACCCGTCCGGACGATGTCGGCCCCAATGTGCGCGCCAACGTGGAAGAGGGGCTGCGCTACACCGCCGCCGATACCGCCCGCGCCATGGCAACGCAAACCGCGATCTACCGCCGCTGGCAGACCTTCTTCCAGAGCCACGACGTCATCATCACGCCCGCGATCACCATCAGCCCCCGGTCATGGCGGGAGCTGTATCCGGCGGAGATCGACGGCCAGCCCACCCGCACGTATTTTCACTGGCTGGCGCTGGCCTATGCGGTGACGGTTGTTGGCCATCCCGCGATTTCATTGCCGGTGGGCCTGGACGCACATGGCATGCCGTTTGGCTTGCAGATCGTTGGCCCTCGCGGCGGGGACTCGCTGGTACTGTCCGTCGCGGCGGAGCTTGAGGCGATGCTGGCCGGTGATCCACGGTCGGCGCGGCCAGTGCCGGATATCGCGAAGCTGAAGGCAGCGCCGGCGATTTCAGGGATGGCGGGGTTTATT
>CAIUPC010000363.1 GCA_903900905.1 uncultured Acetobacteraceae bacterium | reverse complement strand
CCGGCCAGGAAGGACAGGCTTTTGGCCAGCATGTTGCCGGCCTCCAGATCCGGCACCACCAACACGTTGGCATGTCCCGCGACCGGGGACACGATGTGCTTGATTGCCGCCGCCGCGGGATCGATCGCATTGTCCATGGCCAGCGGCCCATCCAGCACCCCGCCGGTGATCTGACCGCGATCCGCCATTTTGCACAAAGCGGCGGCCTCAACCGTGGAGCGCAGGGCCGGATTCACCGTTTCGGTCGCCGACAGGATCGCGACCAGCGGCCGATCGAGGCCGATGGCGTGGGCGAGGTCGATGGCGTTTTGGACGATGTCGGCTTTCTCGGCCAGAGTTGGTTCGATGTTTACCGCCGCGTCGGTGATGATCAGCGGTGCGGCATGGCCGGGCACATCCATGATGAAGCAGTGGCTGATCCGCCGGGCGGTGCGCAGCCCGGTGTCCTTTGCGACCACGGCGGCCATTAACTCGTCGGTATGGAGGCTGCCTTTCATCAACGCCTCGGCGCGCCCGGCCCGGACCAGGGCGACGGCGCGGGCGGCGGAGTCGTGGCTATGCTCGGAGGCGACGATTTCGATCCCGCTGAGGTCCAGGCCGGTGCTGGCCGCCAGGCTGCGGAGCCGGGCCTCTGGCGCGATGAGGATCGCCTGGATCAACCCGAGCCGATGCGCTTCCAGCGCACCGGACAGGGATACCGCGTCACAGGGATGCACCACCGCCGTGATGATCGCCGGCTGGCGCTGCGCCATGGCCAGCACGAGGTGGTATTTCTCACGCCCGGGGGATGCGGTCTGTTCCATCAGCGCAGTCTCCCACCTGGGTCAGGGGAGGGCCTTGCCATGGATCAATGCGCGGGCGTTTTACCAGTCTTCCAGGAGCGATCGGGTCTCCGCCACCGCCACGTCCCAGATCGCCATCATGTCGGCGTCGTCGCGCTGGTATTTGCCGCCGAAACTGCCGTCTTCGAGCAGCAGGCGCACCTCGAACGGCGCCATCGTGCGCATGCGATCGGTGTCGATGGTATCTTTGCGGTCCGCATCGGGGTTGCTGTCAGGCAAGCGGGTCCAGGGAAAATTCTCCATCCAGCTGGCATGGGTTGCCACGGGATCGACCGTTCGCACCGCCGCCCAGGTTTTTGGTGCCCGCCACCAGTCATGCACCCGCACCCGCGCGTCGGGGTTATCCATCATCCATTCCTGCGCCAGCAGCGACGCCGGCTGGTTCCCGCCGTGCCCGTTGACGATCAGGATGCGGCGGAAGCCGGCATGCTTGAGACTGTCGAGAATATCGCGCAGCAGCGCCGCGTAGGTCGCCAGGCGAAGGGTCACCGTGCCGGGATAGTCGGAGAAATAAGGCGTCAGGCCGTAGGACAGCACCGGGAAAACCGGAATGCCCAGCGGTTTGGCGGCTTCCAGCGAGACCCGCTCGGCGTTGATCGCATCCGTTGCCAGCGACAGCCCGGCATGCTGCTCGGTACTGCCAATCGGCAGTACGCAGCGGTCGTCGTGGCGGGTCCAATCTTCCACCATCCGCCAGTCCATGTCGGCGATACGCATACGCTGCCCCCGTGGTTCTTAATCCGGCCCAACGGTCGCCTTGCTGGGACGGCGCGTCAATGTCTGGGTGGCGTGGAAACCGCGGTCAGTGCCCGTTGGTTGCGATGCGTTCGCAATTGGTGCGGCCCGCCATGAGGCAATCCTCGATCCGGCTGGTTTTGGCCAAAGCGTGTACGAGCCATAGCCCCACGACAATCAGGCCCAAAACGACCGCCACGCTGGCAAGGCCCGCCGTCCGCCGGTCAGCCTGCGCCTGGACGTCTGCGTCCGTCGTCTGGATCGGTGAGTGTCGCATAGGGCCCCGTCGCGGCAACACCCGCACCTAACCCCATTTTGGCGAGCAACGGAAGGCGCATTTGCCAAATGTCAGTGATCAAAAAGACAGTTGCCGCGCTGCTGAGCCAGGGTCAGGATATGGCATGTCCAAGGAAGCAATGCGCCATCTCAGCCTCGACCCGCGTTTCGCCGTGCTGATCGGCCGTGTCGGGCGGCCGCGCCTGGGCGTTCAGAAGCAGCGCGGTCCTTATGAAGCGCTGATGCGCGCCATCGCGCATCAGCAACTGCATGGGCGTGCCGCTGAGGCCATCCTTGGCCGTTTTGAGGCATTGTATCCCGGGGATGGCTTCCCGCCGCCGGATGCCGTGCTCGCGACGGAGGAGGCAGTCTTGCGGGGCTGTGGCTTCTCTGGCCCGAAAATCGCTGCCTTGCGCGATATCTGCGTGCGAACCCTCGATGGCACGGTGCCGACACGGCGGGCTTCGGTGCGGCTGAGCGATGCGGAATTGATCGAGCGCCTGACGGCCATTCGCGGGGTTGGGCGCTGGACGGTCGAAATGGTGCTGATCTTCACGCTGGGACGGCCCGATATCCTACCAGTGGACGATTTCGGTGTGCGGGAGGGTTACCGGTTACTCTACGAACTGGAAGCGCAGCCAAAACCGCGTGAATTGGCCACGTTGGGAGAGGCCTGGGCACCCTACCGGTCCTTCGCGACCTGGTACCTTTATCGCGCTGTCGAGGCGTTCCGGGCCCAGGCACCGATGAGCCGCGCCTGAGGGTGTTTATATAAAAATCTTATTTCCGAAAAATCGTCTGATGGCCTATATCCGAGGCATGCGCCGCAGCTTGATGTGGCGCCACCTTGAGGGCACGGACATACAAGGGTTGGCAGTGTGTTAAAAGCGATCGAACAATGGGCATCGCAAAGCGAGGGCCGGGTTCAGCTGTTGGTCACTCTGGTGTGCATCGTGATTGGCCTGATCGTCGTGGGTGTGGTCGTCGCGGCCGCTATTTACCTACTGCCCCCTGGCTACTGGTCGGCTTCGTGAGATTGGGCCTGCCCGATCACCTTCGTGTTGGGGCAGGGCGCCACGGCCAGAACCGATGCGGGATCGACTCGTAGACCGTTCGACAGCACCTCAAAATGCAGATGCGTTCCATAGGTCACGCCGCTTCGGCCGATGCGGCCCAGAGTCTCGCCCCGCGCGATTTTGCGCTTGCCGGTGGCCAGGGCCGGGGCAACGCTACCCAGATGGTCGTAGCGTGTGACCCAGCCGTTGGCATGGCGCAGTTCGACCTCCAACCCCCCGGCGCCGCGCCGGTGGATGGCGGCGACGGTGCCGTCCGCCGTGGCATGCACCAAGGTGCCGGCCGGACCTGGCAGGTCGATCCCGGTATGGTCGTGCGACGCCTTGGGGCCGCCCCCGGCGCGTGGCCCGAATGGCGACGACACGCAGGCCGGCTGGATCGGTAAGGTGAACATCGCGGGCTGCGCCCAGGCGGCCCTGATTGGCAGGAGGAGCATCGCGGCGACGATTACCGTTGCCTCCCAATGCGCGCGGAATGCGCTACATGGGGCCCGACGCAAGACTTCAGGACCTGACATGGACGACGATGATGATTACCCCGACGAGGCCCCCAGCCTCGCGCTGGGCGGCAAGTTCTACATGACGCCGGAGGGGTTCGCACGGCTGAAGGCGGAACGCGAGCAGTTGTCGCGGGTCGAGCGGCCGCGGGTGGTGGAAATCGTATCCTGGGCGGCGTCGAACGGCGACCGGTCGGAGAACGCCGATTACCAATACGGCAAGCGGCGCCTGCGCGAGATTGACCGCCGCACCCGCTTCCTGGGCAAGCGGCTGGAGAGTGCGGAGGTCGTGGACCCCGCCATGCAGACCCAGCGCGACCGCGTGTTTTTCGGCGCCACCGTGACCTATGTCGATGAGTCGGATCAGGAGCGGACGGTGACCATCGTCGGCGTGGATGAGGCCGACATGGCGGCGGGGAAGGTGAGCCTGACGGCCCCGATCGCGGTGGCGTTGATCAAGGCGAAGGCGCGGGTCGGCGACGAGGTGCCGGTGCACACCCCGCGCGGGGTGGAATTGATGGAAGTGCTGGCGATCCGCTACCCCGGATAGCCGGGGTGCGTGATGGTGCTGCTGGAGGGGATTGAACTCTCGACCTCTCCCTTACCAAGGGAGTGCTCTACCACTGAGCTACAGCAGCGCCGGAAACGCCGGGCGGCGCACCCTATAGCCTTCGCCCCGTGGTGCCGCAAGCCGTCATAGGGGTGAAAAATTTTGTGTTTTCGCAGGGCTGTTAACGATTGGTTCATCATTTGCAGTGCAAATGGAAAAGCCGGCTGGAATGCGCCAGCCGGCTTAACCGCAGAGTTCGAAGATGCTGACACATCTCGTCCTACTGCTGTTGATCGTGGTGATTCTTGGCGTCAAAGTCAAGATCACGATCGAACGCAGCTGAAGGTGTCCCCGGCCCGTGCGCGGGCCGGGGCACTTTCCGCGGGCCGGTG
>CAIUPC010000362.1 GCA_903900905.1 uncultured Acetobacteraceae bacterium | reverse complement strand
CCCCAAAGGATTCTGCCGCCAAAAATGATCACGTCTTATACCAATCCGCGTTGATGTTGACTCACCGGCGGCGCCCCAACGCCGTCATGCCGACGCAGGTCGGCATCCACGACTTTGCTGCCTGAGACGGACGAAAGGCGTGGGTGCCGACCTGCTTCGGCATGACGGGTGACGATGGCCGGTACGTCAACATCAACGCAGGTTGGTATTATTCACCGCAAGTGCCAATGGCGGTGCTCGGGTCAAGCCCGAGCATGACGAAAGTACATCAGCGCCATCGCTCAATCGTTAGACCGGACACCCCCGGGACAAGCCCGCGGATGACGCTGAGGGTTCGACTGTGGCGCACCTCAATCCAAATGCGATCACCCGGTCGTCTGGGCCCGTGGCGCTGGCGGTACCGCGTTCATCCGTGGTAAAAAACCTCTCCCCCATCCCAAGGTGGCGCGCCATGTCTGCCAGTCTCGATCCCCTGATCATGGACCTGATCCAGTTCGTGTCCCGCGCACCGCGGCCGTATGAGGAGGTTATCGACGCCTGGCGCACCAACTGCCCCCGCCTGACGGTGTGGGAGGACGCGATCGAGCGCGGCTTCATCGCCTGCGGCCGGGACGCCGAACGCGCGATGATTGTCGGCGCGACAGCCGCCGGGATGCGCCTGCTGCGCACCGCCGGACGCCTGCCGAACGCCTGAGCCAGCGCCGCGTTATTTCACCTTGAAACCGAGCCGGGTGAACACCGCCCGCGCCTTGTCGCCGTCGAGGTAAGCCAGGAACGCCCTCGTGTCCGCATTGTCCCCGCTTTTCGTCATCGCGAACGGATAGGCGATCGGCTCATGCGTGCTGGCGGGGAAGGTGCCGGCGATCATGACCCCGCGCGCCTGCATGGCATCGCTCTGATAAACAATGCCGGCCGAGGCCGTGCCCTGTTCCACCATCACCGCCCCGGCGCGGGCATCATCGCCCTTGGCCAGACGTGAAGCTGCTGCGTCCCAGACCCCGATTGAGCGGAGCGATTGTTCCGCATAGCCGCCCACACTGACCGTGGCCGGGTCACCGGTGGCGAGACGGCCATCCGCGCCGAGGAAACCCATCAGATCGAACCCACGCTCCAGTGTCGCCTGGCGCGGCTTGCCCGCCGGCACGACCAGCACGATCTCGTTGGACAGCAGGTCCTTGCGGGACGCCGGAACGATCCGATCCTTTTCGGCGACATAATCCATCCATTTCCGGTCCGCGGAGGCGAAAATCTGCGCGTCCGCGCCCTGCTCGATCTGGCGCGCGAGCGTGGCGGTGGCGCCGAATGTTAATTGTGGGGCAGGGTGGCCTTCCAGAGTCCAAAGGGCGGCGACATCGGTCAGGGCCTCTTTCAGGCTGGAGGCGGCGAATACCGTCACGCCAGCGGCGTTGGCGGTCATGGGCAGAATCAAGGCGCAGATCATCAGCATGGCACGCATGGTCGTTATCTTTCCGGTTGTGTATGGACGGGGCGGCCGCACGTGTTCACGCAGGCGCAAAATAACGCCGTTAGTGAACCTATTTCGAAAAATTATGAAAGTGCGCCAGTTATTGCGGCGTTCTGGTACCTTGGCTTTGACGCAAAGGTGGTGGCTGTTTCTGCGGAAATAGCCAGCGGCATGACGCTGTCCGGGTCTGGAGCATCTTTGTTCTCCACGTTGTCTCTGTTCCTGTCAATCAGACGTGCAGCCGACCGGCTTATTCCACCACTGCGTGTAAATAAGAGCGTGAAAAATTATTTTCCGCGCCTTTGCGCCTCAGCGGCCTCCGCGTTGAAAAACCGCGGTGCTGACGCCACCTCCTGCGGGGGAGGCTGGCCGCAAATCCACTCTCTCAACCCAGCGGCCGCCGAGACGCAAAGGGGCGCAGACCACACCCAAGCCGGCGGCCCTTGCCCGATCCGTAGCCTCGTCTACCCTGGCGGTTCCATGACACAGCGCCACACCGACGACCTGACCCATATGCAAGCCGCCCTGGCCCTGGCGCGGCGCGGCCTGGGCTCGACCTGGCCCAACCCCTCCGTCGGCTGCGTCATCGTCAATCATGGCCGGGTCGTGGGTCGCGGCGTCACCAGCGTGGGCGGCCGACCGCATGCGGAACCCAATGCCCTGGCCATGGCCGGGGACCAGGCGCGTGGCGCCACCGCCTATGTCACGCTCGAACCCTGCTGCCACTGGGGCCAGAGCCCGCCTTGCACCGATGCCCTGATCCAGGCCGGCATCGCCCGCGTGGTCGTGGCCGCGCGCGACCCGGACAAGCGGGTCGATAGCCAGGGCTTCGCCCGCCTGCGCCAGGCCGGGGTCGTGGTCGAGGAAGGCCTGATGGCCGAAGAAGCCCATGATATCCTCGCCGGCTTCTTCCAGCGCACCACCGCCGGCCGACCGCTGGTGACCCTGAAACTGGCCACCACCCTGGACGGCAAGATCGCCACCCATGCCGGGGAGAGCCAGTGGATCACCGGCCCCGAAGCCCGCCGCATGTCACACGCCATCCGCGCCCGCCACGACGCCGTGATGGTGGGCGTCGGCACGGTGATGGCCGATGACCCCGACCTCACCTGCCGCATTCCCGGCTATGACCGCCGCCCGGTGGTCCGGATCGTCGCCGACAGCCACCTGCGCACGCCGCTGACCAAACGTCTGGTCTCGACCGCGCATGAAACACCGACCTGGATGCTCATTCGATCCGGCAGTGACGCCACCCGGCGCCGCGCATTCGAAGATCTGGGCGTCCGCGTGATCGAATTGCCGCCCTCCCCGGCCGGGGTCGATCTGACCGCGGGCTTGCAGGCGCTCGGCGAAGCCGGCATCACCCGGCTGATGGTGGAGGGTGGCGGCCAAATCGCTGCTGCCCTGCTTCGCGCGGGGCTGGTCGATCGCCTCGCCTGGTTCCATGCTCCCTCGACCATGGGGGGTGATGGCTGGCCTGGGGTGCAAGCTTTCGGCCTTGAAAAACTGGCCCAAATGCCCCGATTTAAACGTCACCGGGTAACACCGCTCGGCGACGATCTGCTGACTGAGTTCAAGAGGCACGAATAGATGTTCACCGGCATCATCACCGCGCTCGGCACCGTCCGGGCGATTGAGCCTTTGGGCGAGGGCAAGGACATGCGCCTGGTCATCGCCGCGCCGTGGGACGATACCGCCTCGATCGCGCTCGGCGCTTCGATCGCCTGTTCCGGCTGCTGCCTGACGGCGGTGGAACTGGCATCCGACCAGTTCGCGGTGGATGCCTCGGCCGAGACGCTGGCCTGCACCACGCTCGGCACCTGGACCGTCGGATCACAGGTTAATCTGGAGCGGTCGCTGCGTGTCGGCGATGAACTCGGGGGCCATATCGTGTCCGGCCATGTCGATGGCGTTGGCCGCGCGATCTCCAAAACCCCGGAAAACGGCTCCATCCGCTGGCGCTTTCAGGTTCCCATGGAACTGGCGCGGTTCATCGCCGCCAAGGGCAGCGTCGCCATCGACGGCACCTCGTTGACGGTGAACGACGTCCAGGGCGATACCTTCGGGGTGAACATCATCCCGCACACCGCCAGCAATACCCGGTTCGGCACTTTGCAGCCCGGCGATGCGGTCAATATAGAAATAGACATGCTGGCCCGTTACGTGGCCCGCCTCGCGGAGACCAAGTGACATGGAGAACCTCGCACTGCACGAACAGGTGCTGCGCGCCGAGCTGTCGACCTACCTCGCCAGCGCCGAAGATCTGATCGAGGAAGCCCGTAACGGCCGCATGTTCATCCTCGTCGATGACGAAGACCGGGAAAACGAGGGCGATCTGGTCATCCCGGCGCAATTCGCGACCCCGGACGCGATCAACTTCATGGCCCGCTTCGCCCGCGGCCTGATCTGTCTTTCGATTACAGCCGAAAGGGCGCGACAACTGCGCCTTCCCCCTATGGCGGCTGAAAACCGTGAAGGGATGGGGACGGCCTTCACCGTCTCCATCGAGGCGAAGGAAGGCGTCACCACCGGCATTTCCGCGCACGACCGTTCGCATACCGTGGCTGT
>CAIUPC010000361.1 GCA_903900905.1 uncultured Acetobacteraceae bacterium | reverse complement strand
GGTAACGCCCGGTTGCATCGGCGCGCCGCATCCGGCATTCTGTTTTGACTAACTGGTTCGTATAATCTCGTGTACTGGCCCGTTCGCCCCGCCGAGAGGACGCCCATCCGTGCCGGACAGCCCACCCCCAGCCACCCCATCACGCAAACTGGACGCCGAAAAGACGCGGCAGAACATCCTCGCCGTCGCGCGCCAGGAATTCGCCGAACATGGGCTGAGCGGTGCGCGGGTGGATGCGATCGCGGCTCGTATCAGCACCACCAAACGCATGATCTATTACTATTTCGGCAGCAAGGAAGGGCTGTACCTCGCGGTACTGGAACAGGTCTATGGCGGCATTCGCGGCCTGGAAATGACCCTCGACCTCG
Source organism: uncultured Acetobacteraceae bacterium (assembly GCA_903900905.1). Taxonomy (GTDB): domain Bacteria; phylum Pseudomonadota; class Alphaproteobacteria; order Acetobacterales; family Acetobacteraceae; genus Rhodopila. Next base: position 5,583 of record CAIUPC010000361.1, on the reverse strand, counting down.
ATCGCCTGACACCGATCGAAGCCTTGCACCAGATGGTCGATTTCACCTTCGACTATCATGAGGAAAACCCCGATTTCGTGCGGCTGGTCAGCGTCGAGAACATCCACCACGGCGCGCATCTCAAGCAGTCGGAAAAGCTGCGCAACCTCAATTCATCCGTGATCGTCAGCCTCGCGACCATTCTGGAGCGAGGCAAGGCGGCCGGACAGTTCCACCGCGACATCGATGCGGTCGATCTGCACATGATGATCAGCGCGTTGTGTTTTTACCGGGTATCGAACCGGCACACATTCGGCACCCTCTTCGCCCGCGATATGGGCGCGCCGGCCGTCCGCGATCGGCATAAGGGAATGATCCGCGATGCGATCGCCGGCTTCGTTGCCGGCAACTGACGGATCTCAGTCGCTAACATTCTTGATGGTTATGCCGCACCTGTCCGCGAGATCCGCTTATTAAATTCTAAAATGTATCAACTATTGTAAGTTACAATTCCGGGTCACGTGGAAATACGTCATGGACATAATGCATGAAAAATAGCATAAATGCCCCGCATGGCTCCTCCGTCGCTCTGCCAGAATATGGTCAGATCGGGATTCGGTTAAAGCCAATGAAGGATCAGCCGGAAACGGAGGGACGGAGATGGGAAAAGGAACAGAACTGCGCGATGGAGGGGCCCGCTGCCAACGCTGGGACGTGACAGCACCGGTCGGCCCGGCTACCATTACACATATCACTTTCATCCCGGACTACATCGCACCCAATCAACCCGACGGGCGTGGATTGGTCCTGACCATATATTTCAATGGGGCTATGGGGATGGCCGGGACTTTCAACGCGCACATACTGACATTACCAGGCGTATCAGCCCCCTGGATCGCGGGGGAAGACAACGAACATACTGGCGTGCATCACTTTATTCAATCCGCAGCATATGCAAATGGATACGAAACATCTGGTACGGCCGGCGCTCATTGTCACCTGTTCATATCGGACCCCAAAAGCGCCAAAAAATTTCCCGATGACTGGTTCACATTGCCGAGCGCGCTGCGGCGGGTGGCCGCAGTCATTTATGAATTGGAAAAACTTAACCTCATCTCCTCGGCGGAAACGAAGGAGTGTCTGGCTTTCTTCAAGGTATAAGCATCTATCCGCGGCGGCTGCCAGCCTGCAGCCGGTCAGAAATTTCGGTGCAAGGGGCTATGGCCGGTCGCTGACGCCCCCGGCGCCGAATGCAAAGCCGCCACCGCCGGGATGCCGGTGCGATTGCAGCGCCTGCGCGCTTTGGGGGTCATGATGGACGGCCCAAACCCGGGTTCGTGCAAACCTGTGTTTGATCACGCCCCCATCGACGCGAAATGCCGGCGCATCCGTTCAGCATCCGGCGTGACGCCAGAGAACAGACGGAACGCCTCCACCGCCTGAAACACCGCCATGCCGCCGCCGTCCGCTGTCCGGCATCCGATGGCGCGGGCGGTGCGCAACAGTTCGGTTTCGAGCGGAAAATAGACAACCTCCGCCACCCACAGCGCGGGGCGCAGGAACGATGCGGACACAGCCATGCCGGGATGCGCCTCCATGCCGAGTGGCGTCGCATTGATCATCCCATCGGCGCTCGCCATATCCACCGCGACATCAGAGCCAACCACGGCCCGTCCGGGACCGAAACGGTCATTCAGCCCGTTGACCACCGTCGCAGCACGGCCTGGGTCGACATCTGTCAGCACCAGCCGCTCGACCCCCAGGGTGAGGGCCGCATGCGCCACCGCCGCCCCGGCGCCGCCCGCCCCGAACTGAACCACGCGGCTCAACCGCACATCCGGCAGCGCCCGGCGAAACCCTTCGGCGAACCCGTACCAGTCGGTGTTGTGGCCGATCCGTTGACCGTCCTTGAATATGACCGTGTTCACCGCGCCCAGCGCGCGAGCGTCCGGCGACAACGCATCGAGATACGGGATCACCGCTTGCTTGCAGGGATGGGTGATATTCAGCCCGTCGAAGCCCAGCCGCTGTGCCGCTGTCAGCAGATCCGGCAGCGCCTCCACCCCAAGCCCCAGCCTGGTCAGGTCGATCAGTTTATACTGGTACGACAGCCCCTGCTCCTCCCCCTCCTGCATATGCAAAGCCGGGCTGCGGGAGGCCTGAATACCGGTACCGATAAGACCAACCAGGACGGTGGGGCGCATGGGGGAACTCCGCGAAACTGTGAATTTGGGGCTTGTGCCGCGCCCCGGCCACCTGTAACTAACCATCTAGTTAATCCACGTCAACGCGCAAACCGGGGAGCATCGACGCCATGACACGCCTGCATCTGCCGCTCCCCAAGTCGATCGCGACCGTCTCCCTCAGCGGCACCCTGCCGGAAAAGCTCGAAGCCGCCGCCGCCATCGGCTTCGACGGCGTGGAGATTTTCGAAAACGATCTGCTGACCTTCGACGGTTCCCCGGAAGATGTGCGCGAGCTGGCCGTGAACCTCGGCCTGACCATCACCTGCTTCCAGCCGTTCCGCGATTTCGAAGCGATGCCGGACCCGCAGCGGGCCCGCAACATGGACCGCGCCGAACGCAAATTCGACGTGATGCAGGCGCTGGGCTGCGATTTGCTGATGGTGTGCAGCAATGTCAGCCCGCTGGCGATCAACGACGACGCCCGCGCCGCGGCCGATTTGGCGGAAATGGCGGAGCGGGCGGATAAGCGTGGCCTGCGCGTGTGTTACGAGGCTTTGGCCTGGGGCCGGCACGTCAACCGATGGCGGCACGCCTGGAAAATCGTGCAGGAAGGCAACCACCCAGCCTTAGGGCTGCTGGTCGATAGTTTTCACACTCTGGCGCTGAACGACGATCCCTCCGGCATCGCCGATGTGCCCGCCGACAAGCTGTTCTTCGTGCAATTGGCCGATGCGCCGCGCCTGTCGATGGATGTGCTGTCCTGGAGCCGGCATTTCCGCAACTTCCCCGGCCAGGGCCAACTCCCCGTCACCGATTTCGTGCGCGCGGTGCTGGCATCGGGCTATCGCGGCCCCCTGTCGCTGGAGATTTTCAACGACGAATTCCGCGCCGCCCCGGCCCGGCTGACCGCCCGCGACGGGCTGCGGTCTTTGCTGATGGTCGAAGCCGAGGCCGGCGGCACGGTGCTGCCCCCGCCCCCCGTGTTCGACGGGGTCGAGTTCCTCGAATTCGCCGTCGATGACGAGCATGCGGTCCGCCTGGGGGAGACATTGCGCGGTCTCGGCTTCCATCATGCCGGCCGGCATCGCTCCAAATCGGTCGATCTGTACCGCCAGGGCCGGGTCAATCTGATCCTCAACAGCGAGCCCGATAGCGCGGCGTCGGAGCATTTCCAGTTCCACGGGTCATCCGTCTGCGCCATGGCGCTGCGGGTCGATGATGCGGCAGCGGCGATCGAACGCGCCAATGGCCTGCTCTGCCCGGAATGGCGCGAACGTATCGGCCGGGGCGAACGCCGCATCCCCGCGGTGCGCGCGCCCGACGGCACGCTGGTGTATCTGGTGCAGCCCGACCCCAGCGGCCGCACCATCTACGACGACGACTTTATTCTGACCCCGGACCCGGCCCCGGATGCTCTGGTCACCGGCATCGACCATGTCGCGCAGGCGCTGCCGATGGGGCGGATGGACAATTTCGTGCTGTTCTACCACGCCGTCTTCGGCTTCGCCCCGGAACAGATGTGGGAGATCGCGGACCCCTACGGGTTGATCCGCAGCCGCACCATGGTGAGCGCCGATCACTCCGTGCGTCTGCCATTGAATGTGTCCGAAAGCCGGGAAACCGCCACGGGGCGCTTCCTCACGACCTATGCTGGCGCCGGCGTGCATCACATCGCTTTCGCGACAGCGGATATCCTGCACACGCTGGAGCAGGCGACCGCGAACGGGTCCCGCCTGCTCGGTATTCCGTCGAATTATTACGAGGATATCGGCGCCAAATGGGGCCTGCCTGACGCGCGCATCGAACAGCTGCGTCAGCACAATCTGCTCTATGACCAGGATGAAAACGGCGAATTCCTGCACGCCTATACCGAAACCTTCGATGGACGCTTCTTCTTCGAGTTCGTCCAGCGTATCGGGGACTATCAGCAATACGGCGCCGCCAACGCCTCCGTCCGCATGGCGGCGCAATCGACGCATCGACCCGGGCGCTAGAACGGCGCACACTGTTCACACCATCCCGGCCCCTGAATGGGACGCCGGACCTAAGGGAGTAAAACCATGGACGTCCTGAAACCCGCGCTGGTTCTGCCACGCCGTAGACTGATGCTGGGCGCCACCGCCCTGGCCGCCGCCCCGCTCGCGATGCCGCACATCGCCCGTGCGGCCGATCCGATCCGGGTGGGCGTGCTGCTGGCCAAGACCGGTAGCATCGCCGCGCAGACCGAATACCTCGCCAATGGCACGTTCCTGGCGATGGAAGAGCGCGGCAATATGCTGATGGGCCAGCCAGCCGAACTGATCTGGCTCGACGAGCCGAGCCCGCAGGCCGCCACCCAGAACATGCAGAAGCTGGTTGAGGAAAATAAGGTCTGCGCGATCCTCGGCGGGTCCTTGTCCTCCAACGCGCTGGCCGAGGAAGCCAAGGCGCTGGAGCTGAAAATCCCGTTCGTGTGCGACAACGCCGCCGCGACCGACATCACCGGCAAGAACTGCAACCGTTACACGTTCCGGCTGAACACGCCGGTCGTGGTGCAGTCGCGCATGCTGGCGCCCTATGCGTTGAGCTATGGCAAGCGCTGGTACCACATCACGGCGTCCTTCGCCTTCGGCCAGGACATTCTGAAATCCTCGCGTGAGTTGCTGAAAGCCGCTGGCGGCACCGAAGTCGGCGCCGATGAGGTGCCGCTGAACACCGCCGATTTCAGCTCCTTCATCCTCAAGATCCGCGCCGCCAAGCCGGACGTGGTCGTGGGTGGCCTGGCCGCCGGCGATCTGTCCACCTTCCTCAAGCAGTGGAATGAGCTCGGCATGAAGGGCAAGATCCCCTTCGTCGAAATCGCCATTGGCGACACCGACATCTGGTCTGTCGGCGCCGAAGCGGCGAACGGCACCTTCACCAAGATGTGGTACTACAACAATCCCGCCAACCCGCCGGAAGAAAAGGCCTTCGCCGCCGGCTACCTCAAGAAGCACGGCAAGCCGGCCGCGGATAAGGCCTGGATGGGCTGGATCACCGCCAAGTCGCTGTTCGATTCGATCGATGCGGTGAAATCCACCGATGCGATGAAGATCGTGGAGGGGCTGGAGGCCTGGAAGTTCCAGGCTGGTTCGACCGCCTACAGCTACCGCCGCTTCGATCACCAGATGCTGGTGCGCAATCTTGCCGTGTCGGTGAAGGACAAGATCACCGACAAATGGGACTTCTTCGATGTGAAGGCGACGTTGCCGGAGAACCCCGCGGATTTGCAGAAGGTGTTCGGCACCGAAGAGGAAATCGGCTGCAAGATGGGGTGACATCGTCACCGGCGTTCAACAGGAGGGCATGACCGCCAAAACCGTCAGCCGCGGGCTGGCAAAACCGTCATCCCCGGGCTTGTCCCGGGGACCACGGTTTCGGCTGGTGCCGCGATGGGTCC
>CAIUPC010000360.1 GCA_903900905.1 uncultured Acetobacteraceae bacterium | reverse complement strand
GGCGCGCAACGTCGCTCGGCTTCGCCACCAGGGGCGCGACCGTCGTCGTTGTCGACCACGATAAGGCCGCCGGCGAAGCCACCGCCGGCATCATCCGCCAGCAGGGCGGCACGGCCCTGTTCGTCGCCGCCGATGTCACCAAATCCGCCGATGTGCAGGCCTATGTGAAGGCCACCGTCGATGCCTATGGCAAGATCGACTGCTTCTACAACAACGCCGGCATCGAAGGCTCCGTCGCCACCACGGCCGAATACGACGAGGATATGTTCGATCGCGTCATCGCGGTGAACGTCAAAGGCGTCTTCCTGGGCATGCGCCATGTGCTGCCGGTGATGATCAAGCAGGGTTTCGGTTCGGTGGTGAACACCGCCTCGGTCGCCGGCCTCGTCGCCTCCCCCGGGATGCCAGCCTATGTCGCGTCCAAGCATGCGGTGATTGGCCTGACCAAGACCGCGGCGGGTGAGGTCGGGCGGTCCGGCGTGCGCGTCAATGCGGTCTGCCCCGGCCCAATCGACACCCGTATGATCCATTCTTTGGAGGCGATGCTGAACCCCGACGATCCCAATGCCGTCGGCGCCCGCTACCAGCAGAACATCCCCATCGGCCGCTACGGCACGGCGGAGGAAGTCGCGAACCTCGTGATCTTCCTGTCGTCGGACCTCGCGGGCAACATCACCGGCGCGCAATATGTCGTCGATGGCGGCCGCACCGCGACCGGCGGCGCGGTCACCAACAGCCTGGTGAAATGAGCATGTCCGGCCTGCTCGATAACAAACTGGCGCTGATCACCGGCGGTGGCTCGGGCATTGGTGAGGGCATCGCCCGCGCCATGGCCGCCGCCGGGGCACGCGTCATCGTCGCGGATCGCAATGCGGAGGGGGCGGCGCGGGTCGCTGCCTCCATCGGTGGGGATGCGGCGTCGTACGAGCTGGATGTCACCGATCGCGCCGCCTGCGACGCGCTGGCGGCGACGATCGCCCGCGATATCGGGGCGATTTCCATTCTCGTGAACAACGCCGGCATCATCCGCCGTGGCAAGGTCGAGGATGGCAATACCCGCGCCGATTGGGATGCCACGATGTCGGTGAACCTCGACGGCCCCTACAACATGGTCACCGCCTTCCTGGCGCAGCTGAAAGCGACCCAGGGCGCGGTGATCAATATCGGCTCGATCCAGAGCTTCGTGGCACTCCCGAATTCCGCCGCCTATACGACGTCCAAAGGCGGGGTGCGGGCGCTGACCAAGGCGCTGGCGATTGAGCTGTCGCCGCAGGGCATCCGCGTCAACGCCATCGGCCCCGGGCTGATCGCGACGCCGCTGAACGCCGATGCGCGGCAAAACCCTGACTATATGCGCAATTTCGAGCAGCGCATCCCGCTGGGCCGCCTTGGCGAGCCGGCGGATATCGCGGGGCCGGCGGTGTTTTTGGCCTCCGACCTCGCGCGTTACGTGACCGGCGTGACTTTGCCGGTTGATGGTGGGTTCCTCTCCTACTGAAAGCCAGTGCCATGACCTTGTTCGCCCGCACGCCCGTTCTGGACATCGCTTATGAGGCCCACGGGCTGGCGGGCGGCACGCCGGTCATTCTGATGCATGGATTTCCGGACGATCCGCGTGCTTATGACGAGGTCGTGGGGCCGCTGGCCGCACACGGTTGTTACGTGCTGGTGCCCTATTTGCGG
>CAIUPC010000359.1 GCA_903900905.1 uncultured Acetobacteraceae bacterium | reverse complement strand
TGCCGGACTGGCTGAGAAGCTTATCGACGAGCGTGGTCTTGCCGTGATCGACGTGAGCGATGATGGCGACGTTACGAATTTGCATGTGAACCTGGGTGCCGCGGATGTTGCGGCGCACACATAGGCGTCTCAGCCGCCGGATACGAGCCAAAAAAGTGCCCGAATCGCGCGGCGCTGCCATGCTTCGCGCAAAATTCACGCATTGAGGGGGGTCATGGCAACACCGCCGCTCACCTGCCGGCGGATCGGGGTTGATTTTTGCCCTTCCATCATGGGCAAGATCAGTGAACCTGGAGTACGGCCGATGCTCAAGCTTGATCAATTCATAGCCGATTTGCGCGCCAGCCTGGCCGAGCGGTCGCGCCAGGCGATGAAAGAGGTGGTCGCCCGCGCGGTGTCCGATCCCGCATCCGTGCTGCGTGGGCTCGGTGAGCCGGACAAGCCGGGGCTGAAGATCCTTTATAAGTCCCCCGAACTGACGATCCTGAACGTGCTGTGGTCGCCGGGGCAGATCACTTTGCCGCATGAACACCGCCTGACCACCGTTATCGGCATGTATGGCGGGCGGGAGGACAACATCTTCTGGCGCCGCACGCCGAACGCCGGGAAATTCCAGCTTGAGGCGGCGGGCGGGGAGGCTCTGGGCATCGGTGATGTGGCGCTGCTGGGGAAGGACATCGTCCACTCCGTGATCAATCCGCTGGGGCGGATCAGCGGCGCGATCCATGTCTATGACGGCCCGTTTCTGACGGTCGAGCGCAGCATGTGGGATGCCGAGACCTTGCAGGAGCAGCCGTATGACGCGAGCAAGGTCGTGGCCGGGATGGGACTGCCGACCGGGCGGTAGGCTGGCGCGGGTGGCAGCCGAATTTGGCGGGGTCTGAAGCGATGGGCTCACGGCGCATGGGGTGTTGCCGCGCGTTCTGGGTGCGCCGGTCATGCGTTGACGCGGGTGAACCCGGTGTTTTTGCACAGGTTAGGGGAATAGGGTTTTCAGAGGATCGGTCGCATAACCGATGAAAGCGGCCATCGAACTACCCCATCCGCAGAGCAAACGTGTCACGCTTGGTCAGAAAGCATCGGCGCGTCCCACGACAGTCAAGAGCAGCCAACACAACACGTTTGTGACATAATTTCTGGAGCCTGTGGGGATATTTCCGGCAAACCAATCAAGCCTCGAACACCAGCGCCGCCTTAAGCCGTGGCAAAGCGAAATCCAGGAACGCCCGCAACTTCTGCGGCACCAGCCTTCCGCTGGGGTAGACCAGATGGATGGGCGCCGGGTTCGGCTCCTGATCCCGCATCAGCAGTGCCAGCCGACCATCGCCGATGGCACGCGCGACCTGGTAGCAAAGGAGCCGCGTCACCCCCGCCCCGGCGATGGCCGCGTCGGCCGCGGCCTCCGCCGTGGTCACGACCAGCCGCGCCCGCACTTTGTAGCGCTCGATCTGGTTGCCGTGTTTGAACGTCCATTCATGCGGCGCCTGCAGCGCGGTGCAGGAGATGCAGTCGTGGTCAACCAGCGCGCTCGGATGTGCCGGCGCGCCATGGGCCGCGATGTAAGCGGGGCTGGCGCAGACCACATGCCGGATATCGCCGGCCCGCACCGCCATGATGGCGCTGTCGGGCAGATCGCCAATCCGCACCGCCACATCGATATGGTCTTCCAGCAGGTTGGTGACACTGTCCGCCAGCCGCAAATCCACCTGCACATCCGGATAAGCCCGCAAAAACGCCACCACGATCGGCATCACATACAGGCGCCCAAACACGATCGGGGCACTGACCACCAGCTCCCCCTTCGGTGCGCGGTATTCGCCAGATAACTGGCGCTCCACATCGTGCAACTCGTCCAGCAGGCGCTTGCAGACCGTCAGATACTCCTGCCCGCTATCGGTCAGCGCCAATTGCCGGGTGGAGCGTGATAGCAGCCTCACCTTCAGCTGTTCCTCGAGCTCCGAAACCTTGCGGCTGAGCGTGGCCAGTGGCGTGCCGAGCTTGCGGGAGGCAGCGGAGAAACTGCCGGCCTCCGCCACCGCCACAAAAGCGGACATGGCTTCGAAGCGATCCATCCTGATTTCCATTTTCCGGAAGAGTGGTTCCCTAAATTGCCGGATAATCACCAGGAATGGAAGGGAATACATCTGTGCTCACGAGAGCCGGACAGTCTGGCTCCGCCACATGAAGGATTTTCGCCATGACCCGTCTGATCACCCACGCTTCCATCGACGCCGCCCCGGCCGCCGCCCGCCCGCTGTTGGAAGGCGCCAAGAAGGCGCTCGGCAGCGTCCCCAACCTGTTCCGCACCATCGCCAGCAGCCCCGCCGCGCTGGAAGGCTATTTCGGGTTGAACACCGCGCTGTCGAAGGGCTCTTTGCCCGCCGCCACCCGCGAACGCATCGCTCTGGCGGTCGCGGAGATCAATGGCTGCGGCTACTGCCTCTCAGCGCACACCTATATCGGCAAGCATGTCGCGAAGCTGGATGACGCGGAGATCACGGCCAACCGCAACGGCGCCTCTAACGACCCCAAGGCCGATGCGGCGGTGCGCTTCGCGGCGACGATCGTGCGGGAACGCGGGCATGTCACCGACGCCCATGTCGGCGCCGTGAAGGCAGCGGGTTACGACGATGCCCAGATCGTCGAGATCGTGGCCCATGTCGCGTTGAACACGCTCACCAACTACGTCAATGAGGTGGCGAAGACCGACATCGACTTCCCGGTCGTGACACTGCGCCAGGCGGCGTAATCAACCCGGCGCTCCCCCTCGGAAGAGGGGGAGCGTTTGCGCTTACGCTCTTAAAAACCCAACCAGCCGCTCCGCCTCCGCCACGATCGGATCAGCGATCGCCGCCGCCCGCTCCGCCCCATTCCGCAGCACCGCGTCCACCGCGCCCGGATCGGCCAGCAGCCGCCGGGTCTCATCGGCGATCGGCGCCAGCTTCTCCACCAGCAAATCCGCCAACGCCGATTTGAACGGGCCGAAGTTCTTGCCGCCATGTTCGGCCAGCACGCCAGCATGATCGGTGTCGGTCAGCGCCGCGTAAATGCCGACCAGATTGCGGGCTTCCGGCCGCTGCGCCAGGCCCTCGGCCTCCGTCGGCAAGGGCTCCGGGTCGGTCTTCGCGCGGCGGATTTTCAACGCGATGGTGTCGGCGTCATCGTTCAGATTGATGCGGCTCTGGTCCGAGGGATCGGATTTCGACATCTTCTTCGTGCCATCCCGCAGGCTCATGACGCGGGCGGCGGGGCCCATGATCACCGGCTCGATATTCTTGAAGAAATCGACGCCGTAGTCATGGTTGAACTTCTGGGCGATGTCGTTCGCCAGCTCCAGATGCTGGCGCTGATCGTCGCCCACCGGCACGCGGGTGGCGTGGTAAGCGTGGATGTCGGCCGCCATCAGGTTGGGATAGGCATAGAGGCCGACCGACGCATTCTCCCGGTCTTTGCCCGCCTTGTCCTTGAACTGGGTCATGCGGTTGAGCCAGCCCAACCGCGCCACGCAATTGAAAATCCAGGCCAGCTGCGCATGCGCCCGCACATTCGATTGCAGGAACAGGATGTGGTTATGCGGATCAACCCCGCAGGCCAGCAGCACGGCGGCCATTTCGCGGCTCTGCTGTTGCAGCGCCTTGGGGTCCTGGAACACCGTGATGGCGTGCAGATCGACCACGCACCACAGGCACTCGTGATCGTCTTGCAGTTTCACCCAGTTGCGGATGGCACCGAGGTAGTTGCCAAGCGTGGGGATGCCGGACGGCTGAATGCCGGAAAAGATGCGTTGCATTGTCATATCTCTGGGGTGGAGGCCGGGTTGATGGCCGATCCGGGGGCGGCGCGCAAGCGGCGGCGGGAGAGCATGCGGGGGATTTGCCGCAGATCGTATGCGCCGCTGAGCTGCGTCGCGAGCACGTAGACCAGCATCCCCACCGTCACCAGCGCCGCCAGCGCCAGATAGCGCAGCACGCCCGTGGTCGCGGCGGTGAACAGCACCGACTGCGTCAGCCACAACGCGCCCCCCATCGCGAAGGCCGAAATCGCCATCCGCGGCATGCGATGCAGCAGGGCCGCATCGGGGCGGAGGTGCCCTTGCTTGCTCAGCACCATGCCCAGCGCGAAGACGTTGAAGATCGCGGCCAGGCTGGTGGCCAGCGCTGGCCCGATATGGCGCAGCGGGATCATGAAGGCGACGTTCATCGCCAAATTCAGCCCCACCGCGATCATCGCGTATTTGACCGGGGTCGCGGTATCGCCGCGCGCGAAGAAGCCCGGGGCCAGCACCTTCACCAGCACGAAGGCCGGCAGCCCCAGCGCGTACGCGCCCAGCGCCTGCGCCGACAGCCGCGCGCTCTCCGCATCGAAAGCCCCGCGCCCGAACAGTACCCACATGATCGGATCGGCCGAGACCATCAGCGCCACCGCCGCCGGCAGGGTCAGCACGAGCGTATATTCAATGGCGCGGTTCTGCGTTTCGATGGCGGCCACGGCTTCGCCGCTCCGGACCTGACGCGATAGCAGCGGCAGCAACGCCGTACCCACTGCCGTTCCGATCACCCCCAACGGCAATTGCTGCAGCCGATCGGCGTAGTACAGCAGGGATACGGTCCCGGCGGGGAGGAGACTGGCGATCACCACATCCACCGCGAGGTTGAGCTGCGTCACCCCCGCCCCCACCAGCCCCGGCGCCATCCGCCGCAGCAACACCCGCACCTGCGGGGTGAGCCTCGGCCGGGGCAGTGTCAGCGTCATCCCCGCCCGCCGCGCCGCCCACATCAGCAAACCCAGCTGCGCCACGCCGGAGATCGTCACCCCCCAGGACAGCGCATGCCCGGCCGTCGGCGTGTACGGCACCATCCAAAGCATGCAGGCGATCGAGATCACGTTGAACACGACATAGGATGCGGCGGCGGCGGTGTAGCGCTCCATCCCGTTCAGCACGCCGGAGACCAGGGCCGCGAGACAGATCAGGATCAGATAGGGGAAGGTGATGCGCGACAGATCGATCGCGAGATCGAATTTCTCCGGCTCATCGGCGAAGCCGGGGGCGAGGACATGGATCAGCCCCGGCATCGCGATCTCACCGATGATGGTGAGCAGCGCGAGCCAGAAGGTCATGACGGCGAAGGTTTCCCGCGCGAAGCGGCGCGCGGCCTCTGGTCCCTCGGCGGCGAGCAGACCGGAGAATTCGGGGACGAAGGCGGCGTTGAACGCGCCTTCGCCGAACAGCCGGCGAAACAGATTGGGCAGTTTCAGCGCGACGAAAAACGCATCCGCGATCGGCCCGGCGCCGAGTAAGGCCGCGATGAGCACGTCGCGTCCGAAGCCCAGGACCCGGCTCGCCATGGTCCAGCCGCCGACGGTGAGGATGCCTTTAAGCATGGGGTGGTGTCGTCAGCTTTCACCGATGGGGTTCTGAAACCCCGTCATCCCCGGGCTTGTCCCGGGGACCATGGTCAGCACCGTGCCGCGATGGGTCCCCGGGACAAGCCCGGGGATGACGCATCATGGGGGCGGATACCGCGACACGATCCGCCGTCGCTACTACTTACAGGGGAACCGCTCACCCAGAAACTGCATCAGCCCATCGATCGGGCCGAGCGCCTTATGCGCCGGCAGCGCCCGCACCCAAT
>CAIUPC010000358.1 GCA_903900905.1 uncultured Acetobacteraceae bacterium | reverse complement strand
TTGACCGGTGCGACGGGGATGCCGAGGTCCATCAAAGCGGTGCAGATTTCGTTCACCGTATGCCGCGCGCACCAGTCGTCGAGCATCTTGCGGCGGTCGCCGCCGGTGCTGGAATTGACCGGCCCGCCGGTATTATCGGCGCCGGCGGAGACGAGTTTGAACAGGCGCGCCGCCATCTCCCGCCCAATCGCGGAAATGACCACATGGCCGTCGGCTGCTTTGTAGGGCAGGCGGCCGGCCTCACCGCCTTCTTCGCCGGTGGCCAGGTAGTAGCTGGTGGGGATTTCCACCAGCGTCAGCGCGGAATCGAGCAGGCAGCAATCGACCACCTGACCCTCCCCGGTGCGGTCGCGATGGCGCAAAGCGGCGAGCGCGCCGATGGTCGCATGCAGCGCGGTGGTGCGGTCGATGATGGAGGACGCGGTGCCGATGGGCTGGCCGACAGGCTGGCCGGTGAGGGACATCAGGCCGGACATCGCCTGACCCAGCGGGTCGAAGGCGGGGCGATCGCGATAGGGCCCGTCCTGCCCGAAGCCGGAGACCGAAACCAGGATGATGCGCGGGTTGATGGCCTTGAGCTGTTCATAGCCAAAGCCCATCGTTGCCATGGTGCCCGGCCGGAAATTCTCCAGCACGATGTCGGCGGTCTTCACCAGGTCGGTGAAGATTGCCTTGCCGGCCTCGCTGCGCATATCCAGGCAGAGGCTTTTTTTGCCGCGGTTATAGACCGTGAAATAGATGCTCTGGCCGCGCACGATGGGGGCGTTGCCGCGGGTTTCCTCCCCGCCGAGGCGTTCGATCTTGATGACCTCGGCGCCGAGGTCGGACAGGATCATGCCGCCGCGCGGCCCGGCCTGATAACGGGCCAGTTCGAGGACGCGGACGCCTTCGAGGCTCAGGCTGCTCATCGTGTTCCCTCCTGGACGTATTCGTTGGGGACAGCGTTGGGCAGTGGCGGCGGAGTGTCAAATGCCAGGCGCGATTATCCCATAAACGGCCGGGCGATCGGCTGGGCCGACTCGAACGCCCGCGCCGCGCGTAGCACCAGCGCGTCGCCGAACATCGGGCCGACGATCTGCAGTCCCATCGGCAGCCCGTCCGAGGTCAGGCCGCAGGGGATGGTGCAGGCGGGTTGCTGCGTCAGGTTGAACGGGTAGGAGAAGGGGGTCCAACCCAGCATCGCCTCCGGCGTCAGGGTCTGATGCCCGGCGGGTTTCGCATCGAAGGCGGGGACGGCAACGCTCGGGGTGATCAGCAGGTCATAACGCTGCATGAACTGGCGCATATGCGTGCCCAGCGCGCCGCGGCGCAGGGTCAGCTTCTGCACATCAAGCGCGGAATAGGCTTTGCCCAGCTCGACCTCGGCCACGAAATCCGGGTCCGCGACCGCCTGCTGCGCCGGGGTCAGCGTGTCCCAGACCACGGTGGAGGAGACGAACCAGAGGCCGGTGGTGATGTCCAAGGGGTCCGCGAAGCCGGGATCGACCGCTTCCACATGGGCGCCGAGGGCCTCGAGGGTCCGCACCGCCTTCTCGCAGGCGGCGGCGATCTCGGGGTGGACGTTCTTCGCGTAGCCCAGGGTTGGCGACCAGGCGACGCGCAGGCCGCTGATGCCGTCGTTCAGGCCGATGGTGTAATCGGTGGGGTCCGGCGGCAGGGAGGTCCAGTCGCGCGCATCCGGCTGCTTCATGACGTTCATCATCAGCGCCGCGTCGGTCACGCTCATGGTATGCGGCCCAAGATGCGCGACCGTGCCGAAGGGTGACAGCGGGTAGGCGGGCACGCGGCCGAAACTCGGTTTGAGGCCGAAATTGCCGCAGAAGGCGGCGGGGATGCGCACGCTGCCGGCACCGTCGGTGCCAATCGCGATGGGGCCGAGGCCCGCCGCCACCGCCGCCGCCGTGCCGCCGGAACTGCCGCCGGGGGTCTTGTCCGTATTCCATGGATTGCGGGTCCGACCGGTCAGCGGGGAGTTGGTTTCGCCTTTGCAGCCGAATTCCGGCGTGGTGGTCTTGCCCAGCAGCACCGCCCCGGCCTCCCGCAGCCGCGCGGTGGCGGGGCGTCGATGTCCCAGGCCTGATTGGGATCGACGGTGCGGCTGCCGCGCAATGTTGGCCAGCCCTTGGTCAGGATCAGGTCCTTGATCGCGGCGGGCACGCCGTCGAGGGGGCCGCAAGGCTCGCCGCGGTGCCAGCGATCCGTGCTGGCGGCGGCGGCGGCGAAGGTCTCCTCCGGCGCCAGATGGCAGAAGGCGTTCAGGACGGGGTTCAGCCGTTCGATGCGGTTGACGATGGCGGCGGTGGCCTCGGTGGGGGAGGCCTGGCCGGAGCGGTACAGCGCCAGAAGCTCGGTGGCGGTGGCCTGGGTAAGGTCGGTGATTTTGGACACAGGATTCTCCCGCTGGCTGCGATCGTCTCCCGTGTCCCTATCACCGACCCGGCCGATTGTCCTCAGGCCTCCATCAGGCGTTTGAGGGATTCTTCGTACATCACGCGCTGGATCGCCCCGCCCGTGGCGCTGGCCCAATCGGTGGCGAGTTCCGCCATGACCTGATTGGTGGAGGTGACGACCACCCCGTTGGCGGCCATGCGGGCCAAAGCCGCGGCATCCGCCGCCGCGGTTGGGGAGCCGCCGGCATCGGCGACGACCTGCACCGCGAAACCTTCCTCGACGGCGCTGATGGCGGGGTAGACGATGCAGACGTCGTTGGTCAGCCCGGCCATGATGAGTTTCTTCCGGCCGGTCGCGAGCACCGCCTGACGGAAGGGCTCGTACAGCCAGCAATCGACCACCCCCGGGCGCTTGACCCGGGCGGCATAGGCCTCGGGGGCGATAGTTCGCAGATCGTCCAGCAGCAGGCCCTGGAAGTGATCCTCCTGGCTGGAGGTCAGCACCAGTGGCATGCCGGTCGCGACCGCGGTGCGCGCCAGCGCGCGGGTGTTGCGGACGATTTCGTCATATGGCGTGCTGACGGCGAGTTTGATGGTGCCGACCTGATGGTCGATGAGGAGGATGGCGGTGTCGGTGGGGGTGAAGAGGTTTTTCATCGATTGGCTCCTGGCGCTGGGCGTGTGAACGACGCCGCGGAATGTCCGTGATCCCTGTTGCGTCTCATCGAAGGTAAGCAGCACCATGGCATGCCTGAAGGGCGTGCGGGGGAACACGGCCGTTCCCCAGGAGGGACGATGCGTGACCAGCCTCGATGACCTCGTTTTGTTTGTTGGTATCGTCGATGCCGGCAGTCTGGCCGGTGCGGCGCGGGCGGCTGGGATGCCGAAATCCTCGGTCAGCCGGCGGCTGGCGGCACTGGAAGCGCGGCTCAATACGCGGCTGCTGCAACGCAATACGCGCCGGTTGAGCCTGACCGATGCGGGGCAGCGCCTGTATGAGCGGTGCGTGCCCCTGATCGCCGAGGCCGAGGCGGCTGAGGCCGATATCCGGGCCGAGGCGGACGAACCCACGGGCGTGCTGAAAGTCACGGCGACGGGGGCGTTTGGGCGCCTGTATGTCGGGCCGCTGCTGGGGGCGTTCCTGGCTTTGCATCCGCGGCTGCGCGCCGAGTTGTCGCTGCTCGATCGGGTCGTCAATCTGATCGATGAGGGGTTCGATCTCGCGATCCGGATGGGCGCGCTGACGGATTCTCAACTGATTGGGCGCAAGCTGGGCGATATCCCGCGCGTGCTGGTGGCCGCGCCGGATTATCTGGCGCGCTTCGGCCATCCGGCCGGGCTGTCTGATCTGCGGCAACATGCGGGGCTGCGCACCGTTTCGGGCAACCGGTGGAGCTTTGATCTCGGTGGAACGGTTGGCACGGCCTCGGCCCCGGCCCGGCTGACGAGCAACCGGATCGAGGCGCTGCATGAAGCCGCGTTGCAGGGCTGCGGATTGGCCGTTCTGCCCCGCTTTCTGGTTTTTGACGATCTTGCCGCTGGCCGGTTGCAAAACGTGCTGCCGCAGACCCCGCCAACGGCGGGGGTTGCCCATGCCTTGTGGCCGAGCAACCGCAATCTTGCTGTCCGTACAAGGGCTTTTATTGATTTCATCGCTGAGCGGCTGGCATTGCCCGGGGCGTTGGAGCGGTCGCATTGAACTGCGGCATTAAGAACCAGGTGCGGTTGATATTGACCCATCAGTCGTGTGGCGGCTGATTGCCGGCGGGGTGAGTCCGATCAGGGGCGCCGGGCTGCCGCGGCCGATGAACAGGGGATCAACCTGTCCTGGGCCTTTCCCTTCCTTGACAGTCCTGTAACCCCAAGCTACCCCGCCGCGTCATCACAGACTTTTGCCGACGACCGTCGGGAGCCCCATACATGCCGGTTCATGCCTTTATCTTCCCAGGCCAGGGCAGCCAGTCCGTAGGCATGGGCCGCGATCTCGCGGCCGCCTTCGCCGCGGCGCGCGAGGTGTACCAGGAAGTCGACGATATCCTGAAGCAGAAGCTCTCCAAGCTGATGTTCGAAGGACCAGGTGAAGAACTCACTTTGACCGAGAACACGCAGCCCGCGCTGATGGCGCATTCGCTCGCGGTGCTGCGGGTGTTGGAGACGGAGGGCGGGATCACCCTCAAACAGAAAGCCATCGTGGTCGCGGGCCATTCGCTGGGCGAGTATTCAGCCCTTGCGGCCGCGGGTTCGTTCTCGATCGCCACCACGGCGCGGCTGTTGAAACTGCGTGGCCAGGCCATGCAGAAGGCGGTGCCGGCCGGCCAGGGTGCGATGGCGGCGCTGCTGGGGGCCGATATGGCGCAGGCGCTGGCGATCTGCGCCGAGGCCGCTCCGGTCCCGGACAGCCCCACCAATGAACGCCAGGTGGTCGAACCGGCCAATGACAATGGTGGCGGTCAGGTCGTGATCTCCGGCCATCGCGCCGCGATTGAGCGGGCGATTGAGATCGCCAAGGGCAAGGGCGTGCGCCGTGCCATGTTGCTGCCGGTCTCCGCGCCGTTCCATTGCGCGCTCATGAGCCCGGCCGCCGACGCGATGGCGGAAGCGCTGGAAGCGAACCCGCCGCTGGCGCCGATGGTGCCGCTGGTGGCCAATGTCTCCGCCGCCAAGGAAACCGATCCGGCGCGGATCAGCGAGCTGCTGGTCAAGCAGGTGACGGCGACGGTGCGCTGGCAGGAATGCGTCCAGACCATGGTGGGTCTGGGCGTCGATAGTTTCGTCGAACTCGGCGCCGGCAAGGTTCTGTCGGGCCTTATTAAGCGCATCGCGCCGGATGCGACCGGGGTTTCGGCCTCGACTCCGGCGGAGATCGAGGCGCTGCTCAAGACGCTCTGAAGGAAATCGCGATGTTCCGTTTGGACGGCAAGGTGGCTTTGGTCACCGGTGCCTCGGGTGGCATTGGTGCCGCGATCGCCCGTGGATTGCATGCGCAGGGCGCGATCGTGGTGCTGTCCGGCACGCGACTCGACCCGTTGCACGCGCTGGCGGCGGAACTGGCGGAACGCGTGCATGTCTGCGCGGCTGATCTGAGCGACGCGGCGGCGGCGGATGCGCTGATCGAGGCGGCGGAGAAAGCGGCGGGGCCGCTGAATATCCTGGTCAACAATGCCGGGCTGACCCGCGATGGTCTGGCGATCCGCATGCGCGACTCCGACTGGAATATGGTGCTGGATGTCGATCTGGCGGCGCCGTTCCGGCTCAGCCGGGCGGCTTTGCGCGGCATGCTGCGCCGCCGGGCCGGGCGGATCATCAATATTTCCAGCATTGTCGGCGCGACCGGCAATCCCGGTCAGGCCAATTATGCCGCCGCCAAAGCGGGCCTGGTGGGCATGAGCAAGGCGCTGGCACAAGAAGTGGCGTCGCGCGGCATCACCGTCAACGTGGTCGCACCGGGCTTCGTGGTCACGCCGATGACGGATGCGCTGTCGGATACGCAGAAAACGAAGCTTGCCGAATCGATCCCGCTCGGGCGACTTGGTCAGCCGGCGGATATCGCCGCATCGGTTGTTTATCTCGCTTCGGATGAGGCAGGCTGGGTGACCGGGACAACAATCCACGTCAATGGCGGCATGGCGATGCTGTAGGACTTTCGCCACAAAGCTTTCCAGACTAACCAGACCATGCTAAGCGCCGCCCCCACCCTTTCAGGCCTTGATTTGAATTCGGGCAGGCCAGTTGTATCACGGATGGGAAGACCCCATTCATCATCAAGGTCCTCCGCGGCAGGCCGCGGGACCACAGTGCAGGAGTTGCGGAGCCAATGAGCGAGATCGCCGAGAAGATCAAGAAGATCGTCGTCGAGCATCTGGGCGTCGAGGAGGCCAAGGTCACCGAAAACGCGTCTTTCATCGACGACCTGGGCGCTGACAGCCTGGATACGGTCGAACTCGTGATGGCGTTCGAAGAAGAATTCGGCGTCGAAATCCCGGAAGACGCGGCCGAGAAGATCGCCACCGTCAAGGACGCGATCGCCTATATCGAAGCCCAGAAGTCCTGATCCGATAACGGCGGGAGGGTTGCGGCACATGCGGCGCGTGGTTGTGACGGGCATGGGCATTGCCTGCCCCCTCGGCCTTGGGGTCGAACATGTCTGGCGGCGGCTGATCAATTCCGAATCCGGAATCGGCGTCATCCAGTCCTTTGATACCAAGGACGTTCCTTGCAAGATCGCCGGGCAGGTCCCCGCCGGCCCTCTGTCCGAGGGCAAGCTGGACCTGACCGACTGGATCCCGGTCAAGGACCAGAAGAAGATGGATCGCTTCATCCATTTCGCCATGGCGGCGGGATCGATGGCGATGGCCGATTCCGGCTGGTTCCCCGAAACCGAAGAAGACCGTTGCGCCTCCGGCGTCATGGTCGGCTCGGGTATCGGCGGGCTGGAGACGATCTTCGATGCTGCTTTGCTGGTGCATCAGGGTAAGACCAAGCGGCTGTCGCCGTTCTTCATCCCCGCCGCGCTGGCCAACCTTGCGTCGGGGCATCTGTCGATCAAGTTCGGGCTCAAGGGTCCGAACCACTCGGTCGTGACCGCCTGCGCCACGGGCGTGCATGCCATCGGTGACGCCGCGCGCATCATTATGTGGGGCGATGCCGATGTGATGCTGGCCGGCGGCGCGGAAGCGACCGTCTGCGAAATCGGCGTGGCCGGTTTCTGCGCCGCGCGCGCTTTGTCCACCGGCTTCAACGACAACCCCACCGCCGGGTCCCGCCCCTGGGACAAGGATCGCGACGGCTTCGTGATGGGTGAAGGCGCCGGCGTTCTGGTGCTCGAAGAATACGAGCATGCCAAGAAGCGCGGCGCGAAGATTTACGCCGAGGTCAGCGGCTACGGCATGTCCGGCGACGCGCATCACATCACCGCCCCGGCGGAAGGCCATGATGGCGCCTACCGGGCCATGAAGGCGGCGCTGCGCAATGGCGGGCTGACCGCGTCCGATATTCAGTATGTCAATGCGCACGGCACCTCGACGCCGCTCGGCGACGATCTGGAACTGGAAGCGGTGGAGCGGCTTTTCGGCGATCATGCCCGGAATGTCGCGATGTCCTCGACCAAATCGGCCACCGGGCATCTGCTCGGCGCGGCTGGCGCGATTGAGGCGATTTTCTCCATCCTCGCCATCCGTGATGGTGTGGCGCCGCCGACACTCAATCTGGATGAGCCGAGCCGGACCAGCGTGATCGACCGGGTCGCCAAAGTGGCGCAGCAGCGGAAGATCAACGTGGCGCTTTCGAACAGCTTCGGCTTTGGGGGCACCAACGCTTCCGTCATCTTCCGCGCCGTCGACTGATCCACAGGCGCCACCCCCACCCCGCATGAGCCGCCTGCGTTGGGTGGCTCTTGGGGCGGGGGCCGTGCTTGTGGTCCTCAGCGCTTGTGGCGCTGGCGCCTGGTTCCATTTCGAGCAGCTTCGCGATCGCCCCGGCCCGTTGCCGGAGGCGCGCGCCATCGTCGTGCCGCATGGCGGCGGCGATCAGGTGCTGGCCGGGCTGATCGAAGCCGGGGTCGTGGCGGATCCGCTGGCCTTCCGAATCGCGGTCTGGCGCAGCAAATCCGACGGCCCCCTGCGCGCGTCCGAGTTCGCGTTTCCGGCGCATGCCTCGATCGCGCAGGTGCTGACCATTCTGCGCACCGCGCGGCCCGTGACGCATCGTTTGACGATCCCCGAGGGCCTGACCGCGTTCCAGGTCGCGGCGCTGGTGACGCATGCCGAGGCGGCGCAAGGGGTGATCGAGCCGTTGCGGGAAGGCAGCCTGCTGCCGGAAACCTATGCCTATGAATATGGCACCCAGCGCTCCGCCCTTGTCGCGCGGGCGCGGGCGGCGATGACGCATGAACTGGAGGCCGCCTGGGCCGATCGGGGGGCGGTGGCGCCGTTGAGCAGCCCGCGGGAGGCGCTGATCCTGGCGAGCATCGTGGAGCGGGAGACGTCGAAGCCGGAAGAACGCCCGCATGTCGCGTCGGTCTACCTCAACCGCCTGCGCCGCGGCATGAAGCTGCAGGCCGATCCGACGGTGGTGTACGGGGCGAGCGGGGGCAGTGGGGTGCTGGGGCACAAGCTGACCCGGGCCGAACTGGACCGCGACGATCCGTTCAACACCTATCGCAACACCGGCCTGCCGCCGAACCCGATTTGCATGCCGGGGGCGGCGACGTTGCGGGCGGTGCTGCACCCGGCCCAGACCGATGATTTGTATTTCGTGGCGGATGGCTCCGGCGGTCATGTCTTCGCGGCCACGCTGGCGGCGCATGAGCGGAACGTGCTGCGCTGGCGCGATTTTGTGGCCAGCCGCCTGCCGCATGGCAGTCCGGACTGAGCGGTTTCGCCCCGGTTGGACCTTGGGGCGACGGCCATTTGGTGCAAGCGTCCGGCCATGACAACAGGAGAACCCCCGTGACCGACCGCATCCCGGCCTTGATTTCCCGTTCCGCCGCCGCGACCGCCCCTTTGCCGGCCGGGCGGTTGTCGGCGCTGATGCTGACCCATGGCAGCATGGAGCTTCGCTGGTACGCGCCCTCCGGTCAGGATCCGCAGACACCGCATGACCGGGATGAGGTCTATGTCGTTGTCTCCGGCACCGGCTGGTTTGTGCGTGGCGACGAGCGTGTGGCGTTCGGGCCGGGCGATGTGCTGTTCGTCGCCGCCGGGGCGGCGCATCGGTTTGAGGATTTCTCCCCCGATTTTGCCACCTGGGTTATTTTTTATGGCCCGGTTGGCGGCGAAAGCCCCTGATCCAGCAGGCCGAGGCGAAACAGAAATTCCCGCGCCGGGGGCACCAGCGCCTCCCCGGCCCAGGCGATAAAGGCGGGGAGGGCGGGTTCGGGCACCAGGCGCAGTTCGCTGTATTCGCCGTTGCCATGCTGGCGGTGCGCGGTCTGGACGGCGTCGGCATCCAGGCTTGTGGTCAGAGCCATGCCGCAATCCGAGACATGGCTGCCGGGGTGTTCGACGATGCAGATCGGGGCGACTCGGGTGACATGGGTGGCCGTGATACCGAGTTCTTCCTCCAGTTCCCGGAGCACCTGGGCGGCCAGATCAGCCGTGCCGCTGGTGACGATGGCGCCGGCGTCGACGCTGCCGGCTGGCGCCATCTGCCACATCCCCGGCTGGTAGATCGCCGCTGCTGGGCGGCGTCCGATGGCGATTCCGCCCGCGCTGCGCAGCACGCCGCAGACGGACAGCGAGCGGATGCCGAGGGCGGGGAAGAGGCCGTGATCCTCCATCTGCGCGACGAGGCGGCGGTATTCGGTCAGATTACCGGTGATCGCATGCGGCGTGATGGCGTCGATGCTGAAGACCTGACCGTTGAACAGGGTTCCGGCGCCGCCGGCGGCGACGCGGGCGCTGGCCTGGCGCCACAACCGCTCTACCTCCGCGTCGATCGCGGGCGGCAAAGGCGGCATTTTGCGGATCACCCGCACGGTCACGTCTGGCGTGACGTTATGGACGATAAAATGGGTCATGGCCGGTATCCGCGGATTGGGTCACTGCTTTAGCGTAGTGAGGGCAGGGGTGTCGCATATGGCAGATTTCCGCCAAAACCGTCATCCTCGGGCTTGTCCCGAGGATCTCCAGCCGCACGGGCATCAGTATTTTACTAATAAAATCAACGGCAGTGCCGCGGGTGATCCTCGGGACAAGCCCGAGGATGACGGTTTTTACGGGGG
>CAIUPC010000357.1 GCA_903900905.1 uncultured Acetobacteraceae bacterium | reverse complement strand
GCCGCCACCACGCGACAATTCGCCGGAAGCCCTGCATGAGCGCAATGAGGCCGCGGTCGCCGCCGCCGCCTCCCTCTGCCCGGTGACCGCCGCCGAGGCCATCCTCGCTGCCCAGTCCGTCGCCGCCGCCGCTCATGCGCAGGAATGCCTGCGCGCGGCCAACGACCCCGCCATGCCCCTCGTCATGAGCCTGAAATGCACGGCACAGGCGGCCAGCATGATGCGTCAGTCGCAAAGCGCGATCCGGTCGCTCCAGCAGATGCAGGCGATCCGCATCAAACGCGACAGCGATGAGTCCGCTGCCGCGGCCGCGGCCATGGCCGAACACATCGCCGCCTCCTCCATGACAACGCGGCTGACCCCGGCCCTCACCGAACCGGCCCTGTCGGCGGAACCCGAAGTGGACCCCACGCCACCGCCGGAAGTTGACCGGCCCAAGGCCGCCGCGCCGGAACACACTGACGCTGAAATCTACGCCATCCTCTACCCGCATCGCGCGGCCCTGATCCGCCGCTACGGCGGCGTGCCGCCTGACGTCACCTTCGGCCCCCCGGATGAGGACCTGGTGCGGGCTTTGCTGGAAAGCCGCTCCCCCTTGGTCCGGGCGCTGGACGCGGACGGGGTTTGATGCATGGTTTGGGAAAATGTCTCTGAAATCGATACTTTGAGACGATCATGAGAATTTTACGACCCGGCCACCGCCACAGGGGAACAGGTGGGAACCTGATAGCCACATGCGATCGAGGGCAGGGCAATCGGGTGGAGCCAGCCATGGTCCGGCTTGCTCCCATGGGCGCTAACATAAGCGGCGACGGCCTCTCTTCCCCGTCATCCCCGGGCTTGTCCCGGGGACCAATCGCGGTACAAGCCGAAACCATGGTCCCCGGGACAAGCCCGGGGATGACGCCTATTTTCCAGGAGCCCAAGCCCATCCAGCCAAAGGTATCGCGGCCAAATGCGATACAACTGTACCCGGGACAGCCCGGGATGACGTGAGGAGAGCCTGGGCCGCTTCAAGCCGCCCGCGATAAGCCGGAATCCCCCTTTAAGCGGGCCATCCCCTACCCCTTCATCGTCAGCAAAGCATCCGCGACCGTCAGCCCGGACCCATCCGCGTGCAGAATGACCGGGTTCAGCTCGAACCCATCAATCTGATCCCGCATCGTCAGTGCCGCCCGCGAAAGCGCGGCCAACAGCCGAACCACCGGCCCCAGGTCTATCGGCTGCGAACCACGAAACCCCGTGAGCAGCGGCGCCGACTTCAACGACCGGATCATGCGTTCCGCCTCGGCCTCATCAAGCGGCGCCGGGCTATGCGCGACATCGCCAAACAGTTCCACCGTCACCCCGCCCAGTCCCACCATCATGATCGGCCCGAACGTGGCGTCGTTGACCATGCCAATCACCAGCTCATGGCCCTTCGGGGCCATCTTCTGCACCAGCACCCCATCAATCCGCGCCGCCGGCGCATGCCGCGACACATCCGCCAGCATGGAACCATAAGCCGCCGCCACCGCCGCGCGATCGGCCAGATGCAGCCGCACGCCTCCGGCCTCGGTCTTGTGCGGCAGGTCGGAGGACTGGACTTTCAGCACCACCGGGAAGCCCAGCACCGCCGCTGCCTCGGCCGCTTCCTCAGCGGAGGCAACCAGTTTCTCCCGCGCCGCCGGCAGCCAGGCCGCCAGCACCTGCTTGGCCAGATATTCCGGCACCACCGGCGGCAGGCCGGGATAGAGGCCCCCGCTCACCGCTTCAAACGGCTCCGGCAGCGGCCGGGCCAGCGCCTCCGCGTATCCGGCCAATTTGCTGAAGGCCAGGCCACAGGCGCGCAGGTCGCTATGCACGAACAGCTCACACCCGGCCGCGGCTTTGCGCCCGAACGCCGACGGCAGCGTATAGGTCCAGACCGTCATCGGCTTGCCGCAGCGTTGCGCCGTGGCCTTGATCCGCGCCGCGTCCAGCGACGCCCGCGTCGTGCTGGCGAGGGAGGTGACCAGCACCAGCATGTCGATCTCATCGCTGCCGGCCAAATGCTCCATCACCGTCATCATCGCCGGCCCGGTATTCGTGCCCTGCGCGGTGACATCGACCGGATTGCCCGAGGCCCCATAGGACGGCATCAGCGGCCGCAGACCGGCCTGGGTTTCGGCGGACAAATTGGGCACCAGCATGCCGTGCTGCGACAGCGTGTCCGCCATCCACGCGCCGCCACCGCCGGACACCGTCACGATCCCCACCCGGCGCCCCTTCGGCAGGGAACAGGTCAGGACCACGCCGGCGATGGCGATGGCTTCGTCGGCATCCTCGGCCTCGATCACGCCATACCGTTCGAAGATGGCGCGATAGGCCGTGTACGACCCCGACAACGACGCGGTATGCGAGGCCGTGGCCCGCGTGCCGGCATCCGATCGGCCGACCTTGATGGCGATGACGGGCTTGCCGAGGCGGCGGGCTTTCGCCAGCGCGGCGACGAAGCCGGGGCCGTTGCGGACGGCTTCGCAGAACAGCATCACCGCCTGCGTGTGCTCATCCTCCACCATATAATCAAGGAACTCCGCCATCCCGAGATCGGCTTCGTTCCCGGTCGAAATGACATAGCTGAAACCCAGACCCGCGGCCTTGCCCCGATTGAACAAAGCGAACCCGATGCCCCCGGATTGCGCGATGACGCCGATACGGCGTTGGGAGACAAGAACCGCATCCGGGTCCTGCTGGGTCTCAACCGTCGGGCTGAACGTGGTCGCGACCTTGCCGAGGGCGTTGAAATAGCCCTCGCAGTTCGGCCCGCAGGCGCGGATCCCGTATTGCCGCGTCACCGCGATCAGATCGTCCTGCATGGACCCCGCCGCGCCGCCCTCTTCGGCGAAACCGGAGGAGATGATCAGCGTGTTCCTGACCCCCGCCTTGGCGCATTCCTCCACCGCCGCGGCGACGCCGGCAGCCGGAATCGCGATCAGGGCCAGATCAATGGGTCCGCCCACCGCGCCGATGGAGGGGAAACAGGGCAGGCCGCCAATATCCTGGTAGCTCGGATTGATCGGCAGGATCCGGCCGGGGAACCCGTTCTCCCGCAGCTGATGCAGCAGCCGGCCGCGGATCCGGTGCAGATCGGGCGATGCCCCCAGAACCGCGATGGATTCGGGCCAGAAGAAGCTATGCAGGGGATGGGTGCTCATCGGACGCTCCGTCGCGGATTATCCGGGAGCTTACGAGGGGAGGGCGCAAGCCGGAAGCCGCGCTTGCCTTGGCGGGGCGGGACCCATAAATGACCGCCCCTACCGTCCCGGCTACCCATTTTCCGCCTGCGCAGAGCATTGGATTGATCGCCATGACAGCCTCCATCGCCCGCCGCGCGCTGCTGGGCAGTGCCCTGGCGCTGCCCGCCATTCGCAGTGCCCGCGCCGCGACCCCCATTCGTATCGGCTTTATCCCGGTAATCGGCTGCGCGCCCTTATTCGTCGTCAACGGCAGCGGCTGGGCCAAAGAGGCCGATCTGCAGCTCCAGCTGACCCAGTTCGAAAGCGGCCCGAACGCGATTCAGGCTGTCGCCTCCGGCACCCTCGATGCCTATGTCGCGGGCTTCGCGCCGGTCGCCGTCGTGCGGTCTCGCGGGGTTGATCTGCGCATCGTCGCCGCCACGGCGGTGGAGGAATTCGCCGTCGTCGCCCGTGGTGGCCTGGCCCAGGCTTTCGCCAAGGCCCCCAATGCGAAGCAGGCCCTGGCCGCCTTCACCGCGTCTGAGGGAAGGCGCCCGAAACTCGCCACCCAGCCGGCGGGATCGGTGCCCAACACCCTGCTGCAATACTGGCTGCGGGAGCAGGCAAAAGCCGATCCGGCGACGTATGAGATCGTGGCGATGGGGATCGATGCGACGCAGCAGGCGCTGCTGGCGCGTGCCGTCGATGGTGCGATCGTGCGGGAGCCGGCGCTGACCATCCTGCGCGACCGCGACACGACCATGGCCATCGCCGCCACCGGCAATGACCTGTTCCCCAATCAGCCCGGCGGCGTGCTGGCTTTGACCGGCGCCTTCATCCAGCGCGAGCCGCGCGCCGCGACCGAATTGGTGCGCCTGTTCGCCCGAGCCACGCGCTTGCTGAACGAAACCCCGGATGCCGCGGTGCCAGCGATCGCCGCGGCGCTGGGCAAGGGCATTGTGCCGGATGACGTGATCCGCCGCGCCTTGCATTCCCCCGCCAGTAAGTTCGCCGTCGATCCGCGCACCATCATGGGTCCGATGCGGGCGCTGCTGGAGTATCAGGTCACCCTTGGCGCGACCACCGAGGCGCCGCCGCCGGAGGGGCTGTTCGACGATTCCCTCTATCTGCGCGCGATCAAAGGCTGATGATGCGCCTGCCGTGGCGCCCGTTCCTGGGCCTGGCGATTTTCCTGGCGATATGGGAGGCGGTTCCCGACAGCGGCCTGCTGCCATCATCGCTGTTGCCGCCACCCAGCGCCATTCCCGGAGCCTTCTGGCGGGAGGTCACGGGCGGCCAGTGGCTGCCGGCCTTGGGTCACAGCCTGTGGCATTATCTGGCCGGGCTGCTGATTGGCACAGTCAGCGGCATCGCGGTGGGTGTGGCGGCCGGCCTGTCGCGCGGTCTGGATGAGGGCCTGTCCTGGGTGGTGCGGGTGCTGCGGCCGATACCGGGCCTTGCCTGGGTGCCGTTCGCGATCCTGTGGTTTGGAATCTCCTCGGGTGCGGCGCTGTTCATCATCGCCATCGGGGTATTCTGGATCAACCTGTTCGCCACCACCGCGGCCGTGCGCGCGGTCGATCCCGACCTGATCGAGCTGGCGAATGCCTTTGGCCGCCGCGACCAGTGGTCGAAGCTCTGGCCGGTGATCCTGCCGGCCGCCGCGCCGGGCATTCTGGCGGGGGTGCGCACCGGGCTGGGCCAGGCCTGGATGGCGGTGGTCGCGGCGGAACTGTTCGGCGTGCCGGGGATTGGCCAGCGCATGAACCAGGCCGCCAGCCTGATCGCCAGTGAGATCGTGGTGGTCTGCATGCTGACCATCGCGGTCCTGTACGGTGTGATGGATATGCTGTTCCTGGTGGTGCAACGCCGCATCATGCGGTGGCAGGCGTGATCCGTTTCCAGCAACTGGGGCTGACATTCCCCGGTGCGACGCGACCCGTGATCTCCGGCCTCGATCTGACGGTTGCGGCAGGGGAGTTCGTGGCCCTGGTCGGGGCCTCCGGCGTCGGCAAATCCACTTTGCTGCGCATTGTCGCCCGGCTGCTGGCGCCGAGCGCCGGCACCGCGGATGTGCCGGCGCTGGGCGATGGCAAGCGCCTGCCGGTAGCGATGGTGTTTCAGGACGCCCGGCTGCTGCCCTGGCGCACCGCGCGGGACAATGTGCTGTTCGGGATGGAGCGGCTGACCATCGACCCCGCTGAGGCCGCACGCCGGGCGGACGCGTTGCTGGAGGTCGTCGGGCTGTCCGCGCATGCGGAAAAATGGCCCCGCCAGCTGTCCGGTGGCCAGCGCCAGCGCGTCGCCATCGCCCGGGCCTTGGCGGTGGAGCCGGATGTGCTGCTGATGGATGAGCCCTTCGGCGCCCTGGACGCAATCACCCGCGAAACCCTGCAGGACGAGCTGGCGCAGCTGCACATGCAAAGCGGGCGGACGGTGCTGTTCGTCACCCACGATATCGATGAAGCGCTCTATCTCGCTGACCGCGTGGTATTATTGGCTGGTTCACCGGCGTCCGTGAGCCTCGATCGTTCGGTTGCGCTGCCCCGGCCGCGGCGGCGGGAAGATCCGGGGTTGCAGGCCTTGGCCGCGGAAATTCGGGCGCGGCTGCATGCTTGAAAATCTGCCGGGGTGATCCCATGTGACCTCGAGCCGAAAATCCTCCGGGCCTTTGCGTCTCGGCGGCAGACCGCAATAAGCGGGGTCCGTTGGCCGACTTGCGAAATTCTGTTTAGGTTCGTCGGTCGTATGATGCACGAGGTTCCCATCCATGCTCCCGCAAGCCGTTGATTTCCGGGCTGAGGCCGACGCGTTGCACGCTTTGCTGGCCACTCTGTCCGATGCCGACTGGGCGCGGCCGACCCTATTCAAGTCCTGGACCACTAATGACATCGTGCAGCATCTGCATGCCGGCGATCTGATGGCCGCCGCCTCGGTCTCCGGGGAGGACCCGTTCCGTCAACTGCGCGCCGAGATTCAGGCAGCGCGCGACAGCGGCCTGACGCGGGTGGAGGAAACCCGCCAGCGGCTAGGCAATCCCACGGGCAAGCGGTTGCTGGATCTCTGGTACGCCACGATGGCGGATCTGTGCGACAAGCTGTCAGCGATGCCGCCGGATGCGCGCCTGAAATGGGCTGGCCCGGATATGGGCGTGCGCATGTTCACCACCGCCCGGCAGATGGAGACCTGGGCGCATGGCCAGGCGATCTACGACCTGATGGCCGTCCCCCGCGCACCCACAACCCGCCTCCGTAACATCGCCGAGATCGGCGTGCGGACCTTCGGCTGGACCTTCGTGAACCGCAAGCAGGGGCTACCGGGACCGGCGCCCTACGTGCGGCTGTCCGGCCCCGAGGGCGCGATATGGGAATGGAATGAACCGTCGGCCGATAACCGGGTCGAGGGGGACGCTCTGGAATTCTGCCAGGTCGTCACCCAGACCCGCAATGCCGCCGATACCGCGCTGGTCGTCGTGGGCGCGCCGGCCCGGGCCTGGATGGCGATCGCGCAATGCTTCGCCGGGCCGCCGGAAGAGCCGCCGGCGCCCGGGCTGCGCTTATCCATTCAGGGCTGAGGGATTACTCCGCCGCTTGTGCCA
The DNA here is from genome assembly GCA_903900905.1 of uncultured Acetobacteraceae bacterium. Taxonomy (GTDB): domain Bacteria; phylum Pseudomonadota; class Alphaproteobacteria; order Acetobacterales; family Acetobacteraceae; genus Rhodopila. The sequence continues at coordinate 1,705 of CAIUPC010000357.1, read as the reverse complement.
GCTTCGCGTTCTCCCGCAGCTTCTCGATGGTTTCCCAGTTGGTATAGCCGGTGAAGCTGTCTTCGTTGAAATACAGCACCGTGCCGTCGCAGATGAACAGATAGGTGGTGTCTTCCAGCGCCGTGGTCGCATCGTGCAGCACGCCATTGGGCTCGTAGACATAGTCGCCCGCGTTCAGCACGCCATCACGCACCTGCAGCTTGCCCGAGATGATGTAGGCATGCGCCCCGCCGAGATGCTTATGCGCCGGTGCGACATAGCCCTTCTTCCAGTGGATCAGCACCGCCCAGCTGCCGGACTCCCGGCTGACCCAAAGAACCTTGCGGGAGGCGAGGGGACTTTGCACGATCCAGGGTTCGTCGGCGCGGACCAGGGAATCCTGGATGTGCTGAAACGCGGGGCGGATATCTTGGGGCAGGGGCATGGACGTTCTCCTGTGGCGGGTTTCACTCAGGCTACCCGGTCGCCTTGTGCGCCGGCAAGCCGTCCGCATGAGACGGACAGGGCAATCGGGTGAAGCCGGCCATGCTCTCATCACGTTATCCCCGGGCTTGCGTTCCTCACGTCATCCCCGGGCTCGTCCCGGGGATCAATCGCGGCAGACATTCGCGAAATTGTGCGGGTCTTGGTCCCCGGGACAAGCCCGGGGATGACGCGTGGGGCCAGCCAACACCCCAATTCGTGCATTGAGAGGCTTCATCTGATTGCTCTGACCGAGACGGACTTGACTCCCACCCTGCCGGATGAGGACATCGGCCTTGCAGCCTGGGCCTTCGCCCGTACTAGGAGTCGGCCAATGCCCCTCTGGATTCCCGTGACCGTCGCCGCCGCGCTGTTTCAGTGCTGGCGCACGGCGATGCAGCAGAAGCTGCGGCATCTGCTGTCGGTCAATGGTGCCGGGTTCGTCCGGTATCTCTATGGGGTGCCGACAGCTCTGGTGCTTTTGATCGTGGCGTTGCAGGTCTCCGGCGCGCCACTGCCCGAGGTCAATGCGCGGTTCCTGGTGTTCTGCGTATGCGGCGGCTTGTCGCAGATTCTGGCGACCAACCTGCTCATTGCGTCCTTTGGATACCGCAATTTCGCGGTCGGTACCGCCTACGGCAAGACCGACACCATCCAGAGCGCCTTCATCGCCATGATTTTCCTTCATGAATACCTGCGCCCGCTCGCCTGGATCGGGGTCGTGGTCGGGATTTCAGGTGTGATGACGCTGTCACTGGCGGGGCGCGGGCTGAAGCCGCGCGACCTGCTCGCCGCCTCGGTCCAGCCGGCGGCGCTGTGCGGCCTTGGCGCTGGTTTCCTGCTGGCCTGTGCCGCGGTGTTCGTGAAGCAGATCTATCTGTCGCTGTCGGGGCCTGACCTGTTCGTGCGGGCGTTGTTTGGTCTGGTGGTGATGAATTCCATGCAGACCGTCGCGCAGGGCCTGTGGTTGATCTGGCGGGAGCCGGGGCAGGTGAGTAAGGCCTTCAGCTCCTGGCGTTCCTCTATGTGGGTTGGGACACTATCGGCCTGTGGTTCGGGATTATGGGCCACGGCCTTCGCGCTGACGGACGTCGCGCTGGTGCGGTCGGTCGGGCAGCTGGAATTGGTGTTTACCCTTTTGTTCAGCCGTTTTTACCTGAAAGAGACGTTGAAGCGCACCGATATAGCAGGCTTGGTATTGGTGGTCGGGGGTGTACTCCTCATCATCTCAACCCACTGATCG
>CAIUPC010000356.1 GCA_903900905.1 uncultured Acetobacteraceae bacterium | reverse complement strand
TGCCAACTCTCACTATGTTAGCGCCTATGGGGACAAGCCCGGGGATGACGGGTTTGGGGCAAGCCATTACCCCAATGCGGCTTCAGATGGGATTTACCCGATTGGCCTGATCAGGCGAAGGCGGCGCGGATGCGGCCCCAATCCTCGATCGCATGCTCCTGCCCCGGCAGGATGGAGAAGACGATCTGGCTGAAACCACCAGCTTCCAGCGCCGCGACGCGGTCCTTCAGCTCGCGCGCCGTCGCGGTCCAGGTGGCGTAGCGGATCAAATCGGCGGACAGGAACGGGCGCTCATCCGGGCGGACGAACATCAGATGGCCGCGATGGTTGTGCAGGTAATGCGCGCCCTGCGGTTTGAACGTCTTCGCATGCGCGACATAGCCCGCGACAGCGCCGGCGAACTGGTCCGGCAGCGGTGCCGGGTCGGGATAGCCGCCGAGCGCCGCATCCGCCGCACGGTGCAGCAGCGTCGCGGTGCGCGGACCGGCCTGGGCGATGGCGCGCGGGCTGTCGGCGGGTTCGCCCTCGTCCAGCACCGCGCCACCGGCCCAGGCGACGGCGTTTAGTGTTTCCACCGGATGCCCTTCCTTGGACCAGGCGCCGCGCATGACCTCCAGCGCCGCCAGGCTGCGATCGACCGAGGGTGCGCCATCGATCCAGCCACCACCCAGTCTCGCCGTCAGCGCCCGCGCTTTGGGGCCGGAGGCGGCGATATAGAGCGGCATTTCGTCGGTCAGATTGATCAGGCCCAGCTCGGGGTTGAGCAGGCCGATGAGGCGGCGCTGGCCTTCGATCTCGGTTTCAACGGTCTCGCCGCGCCAGAGGGCATGCACCACGCGGATATACTCCGCCATATCGGCGAGTTTCACCGCGCCCAGGCCCATGGCGCGACGGCCGGTGAAGCCGGTGCTGATGCCGAAGTCGATGCGGCCGGGCGCGAGCTTGTTCAAAGAGGCAAAGGCCGTGGCGGCGACCGGGGCGATGCGGTTGGAGGGGATCAGCACCCCCGTGCCCAGCCGGATGCGGGTGGTCTTCATGGCACAGGCGGCCATGGCGACGAAGCAATCCGCGCTCAGCATCTGGGTGTCGTAGAACCAGGCGTGGTGGAAGCCGAGTTCCTCGGCACGGCGGACGAGACGCCAGGAGTCCGCGTCGGTTGGGATGGCGATGCCGAATTTCATGGTTGGACTCTCCTGTTGGCGAGCGCGCCTAACCGGTCGGAAGATCGGTCAGCGGATTGCGGCATGTCACCGCCATGGGTCCGAAATCGGACATGTTGAATGTGAGTACCTCCAAGCCATGGACCTCGGCGGTCGCGGCAATCCATGCGTCCTCGGCGCTCGGTTCATAACCGGCCGCCCGCGCCCTTGCCATCAGCACACCGCCGCGGGCGGCGATATCGAGGTCGATGGGGAATATGCGTTCGGCATGAAAATTGGCAATCTCGTGGTACCAGCTTTGCAGTCGCGATGCCCGAGCGGCTGCCCCGCGATGGCGGAGCCAGGCAATCCCATACGCGATCTCGGTCATGCTGACGACGCTTAGGGAGCATCGTTCGCCATGTTGTCTCAGCCAGGCCCGAATGGCGGGATCGGGACTCGTCTGGCTGGGACCCAGATAGGAAAGAACGCAGGTGTCCAGCAGATACATCGGCGCCGATGGTCAGCGAGCGACGTCTTGCCTGACCGCTCGGGCGGGGTGACGGGTTGGGACATCCTCAGGCTGAAGAGGACAATCCGCCAGCAGATCGCCAAACGACCGGCGTGGCATTGCTAACCGCTGCCACTCGTCTTCCGAGACCATGACGACCGCTTGCTTCCCATGCCGGGTGATCCGTTGCGGACCTTGCAGAAGCGCGCCATCAATGACGTCGCGCAGGTGATCGCGGGCTTCTTGCAGTGGCCAAGTACGCATGGCAAAGGCGCCTTTTCTGTCAGAACCTGACAAAAATGGCGCCTTTGCCGCGGAAGTCAATGGCGGTTTACTTAACCCGCCCGCTCCACGATCAGCTTCTTGATCTCCGCGATCGCCTTCGCCGGGTTCAACCCCTTCGGGCAGCTATCGGTGCAGTTCATGATCGTATGGCACCGATACAGCTTGAACGGATCCTCCAGCGCATCCAGCCGCTGCCCCGTCGCCTCGTCACGGGTGTCCGCGATCCAGCGATAGGCCTGCAGCAGCACCGCCGGCCCAAGATACCGGTCGCCGTTCCACCAGTACGAGGGGCAGGACGTCGAGCAGCAGAAGCACAGGATGCATTCCCACAGCCCGTCGATCTGCGCCCGCTCTTCCTTCGATTGCCGGCGCTCACCATCCGGCGGGGCCGGGCTGTCGGCCTGCAACCAGGGTTCGATCGAGCGATATTGCGCGTAGACCTGCGACAGATCGGGCACCAGGTCCTTCACCACCGGCATATGCGGCAGCGGCGAAATCTTCACCGCGCCCTTGCAATCCTCGATCGGCTTCAAGCACGCCAGCGTGTTGCCGCCATCGATGTTCATCGCGCAGGACCCGCAAATGCCTTCGCGGCAGGAGCGGCGGAACGTCAAGGTCGGATCGACCTCGTTCTTGATTTTGATCAGCGCGTCCAGCACCATCGGGCCGCACGCGTCCAGATCGATCTGGTAGGTATCCGTGCGCGGATTGGCCCCGTCATCGGGATTCCAGCGGTAGATCTTGAACTCACGCACATTCTTCGCACCCGGCGCCGCCGGGAACGTCTTGCCCTGGCCGATGCGGCTGTTCAGGGGCAGGTTGAAAGCGACCATGTGACCAAACCCCTCAGTAAACGCGTGTCTTGGGCGGGAAGACGGAGACTTCGTTGGTCAGCGTCTGCATCTTCACCGGGCGGTAATCCAGTGTGGTGTTACCGTTGTCGGCGCACCAGGCGAGCGTGTGCTTCATCCAGTTGACGTCATCACGATCCGGATAATCGTCATGCGCATGCGCGCCGCGGCTCTCGTGGCGGGCTTCGGCGCTGACCATCGAGGTCATGGCGTTGCCCATGAGATTTTGCAGCTCCAACGCTTCCACCAGGTCGGAGTTCCAGACCAGCGACCGATCCGACACCGACATGTCGTCCAGACCGGCCCAGACCTTCTGGATTTTGGTCACGCCTTCCTCCAGCGTCTTGGAGGCACGGAACACCGCGGCATGGTTCTGCATCGCGCGCTGCATGGTATCGCGCAAATCGGCCACGCGGGTGCCGCCCTTGGCGTGGCGGGTCTTGTCGAAACGATCGAGCGAGGCTTCCCCGGCCTTGGGCGGCAGCGCCGGCTGGCTCGCACCCGGCTTGATCGTCGCCGCCGCGCGCAACGCCGCCGCGCGGCCGAACACGACCAGATCAAGCAGGGAGTTCGTCCCGAGACGGTTCGCACCATGCACCGACACGCAGGCGGCCTCACCCACGGCCATCAGGCCGGGCACGACGGCATCGGGATTTTCGCGCGTCGGGCGCAGCACTTCGGTGTGCACATTCGTCGGCACGCCGCCCATGTTATAATGCACCGTCGGCAGCACCGGGATCGGGCCTTTGGTCACTTCCACGCCCGCGAACACCTTCGCGGTTTCGGAAATGCCCGGCAGGCGCTCGTTCAGCAGATCAGCGCCCAGGTGTTCCAGATGCAGCATGATATGGTCCTTGTTGGGACCGCAGCCACGCCCGGCGTTGATTTCAAGGGTCATCGACCGCGACACCACGTCGCGCGACGCCAGGTCCTTGGCGGTGGGGGCGTAGCGCTCCATGAAGCGCTCACCTTCGGAATTGGTCAGGTAACCACCCTCCCCGCGCGCGCCTTCGGTGATCAGGCAGCCCGCCGGGAAAATGCCGGTTGGGTGGAACTGAGTGAATTCCATGTCCTGGCACGGCAGGCCGGCGCGCAGCACCATGCCGGTGCCATCGCCCGTGCAGGTATGGGCGGAGGTGCAGGACAGGAAGGCACGGCCATAGCCGCCAGTCGCGAGCACCACGGTCTGGGCGCGGAAACGGTGCAGCGTGCCGTCTTCCAGGTTCCAGGCCATCACGCCGCGGCAGGCGCCTTCGCTGTCCATGATCAGATCAAGGGCGAAGTATTCGACGAAGAACTCGGCGTCGTGCTTCAGGCTTTGCTGATACAGCGTGTGCAGGATGGCATGGCCGGTGCGGTCCGCGGCGGCGCAGGCGCGCATCGCCGGTTCCTTGCCGTATTCGGTCATGTGGCCGCCGAACGGGCGCTGGTAGATCTTGCCGTCTTCCGTGCGGCTGAACGGCACGCCGAAATGTTCCAGCTCATAGATCGCCGGAATGGCCTCCCGGCACATATATTCGATGGCGTCCTGGTCGCCGAGCCAGTCGGAGCCCTTGACGGTGTCGTACATGTGCCAGCGCCAGTCGTCCGCGCCCATATTGCCGAGCGCCGCGCCCACGCCACCCTGCGCCGCCACGGTGTGGCTGCGGGTGGGGAACACTTTGGTGATGCAGGCGGTTTTCAGACCGGCGGCCCCCATGCCGAAAGTGGCGCGCAGGCCGGAGCCGCCCGCGCCGACAACCACCACGTCATAGGTGTGATCGACGATGTTGTAAGCGCCAAAAGATGGCTTCGAGATCGCGTTCATGTTTGGGTCTCTCCTCCGCCCGTCACAGGCCGAGCTTCAGGACGGATACGATGCAGATCAGCGCCAGGATCACACAGGCGGCCTTAATAGCCAGGATGGAGATCAACTTCTTGGCGTGGTCCGGCACGTAGTCTTCGATGACCACCTGCAGGCCAAGCTGCAGATGGTGGAAGGTCGCGACGATCAGCGCCAGCATCAGCGTCAGCGACAAAGGCGATGACAGCCAGGCGATGATGTCGGTCTGTTCGGCCCCTTTGAGATGGATCACCGCATTGATGAACCAAAGCGTCAGCGGCACCAGCGCGATGGCGGTCAGCCGTTGCGCCCACCAATGTGAGGCGCCGGCCCGCGCCGAACCAAGGCCGCGCGCCCGCCCGAGCGGGGAGCGCATGATATCGATATGCGCATTGTTATGTGGTTGTGCCATGATCCGCTCCTAACCCGCCAGCAGCCCGAAGACCCAGACCACGACCGTCAGAACCCCGGTCGCGATGATCACGGCCCAGCCGGAGCGGTCATACTCGCCAGGCTCGAACCCCTTGCCGGTGTCCATATAGAGGTGCCGCATGCCACTGCAGAAATGGTAGATCAGCGCCAGCGACCAGCCGAACAACACCAGGTAGCCCAGCGGGCTGCCGAGGAATGACTGCACAACGGCGAACGCATTGCCAGGCGAGGCCGCGGCGGCAAGCCACACCGTCATCAAAATCGTGCCGGCACCCAGCGCCACGCCGGAAATACGGTGGCAAATGGACAACGCCATGCTCACCGGCCAGCGGTGCACCTGCAGATGCGGCGACAAGGGTCGGCGGACCAACTTGCCGTCCGTGTTGCGCGCCACCATCAGCGCGTCGCGTACGTCTCTCACGGATCGCTCCAATTCAGCCGGCACCCTGTGGGATTCGCGGGGGCGCCGTGTGATGGTGTGATTACCGCCCCGTTACCCCAGGGTCAACGCGAGGGACCAAGTGCATGTCATGCAAACGCCGCGTGGCCGGTGGGCGTCGGTTGCTAACCCAATAGCCGTGTTATCTCCGCCCGGGCCCGGGTTACCGCCAGGTCCGCCTGCTCCGCCCCTCGTGTCACGCCTTCCAAAGCGATCACGTGCAGGCTGGTAATGCCGATGGTCGCCAATGCGGCGCGGATGTACCCGGTCAGAAAGTCCGGCTGCGCCGGTGTGCCAGCCGGTGAGGGACCGGTGAACCACCCGCCCGACGCCACCACCAGATAAGCCGGCCGATCGGCCAGCAGACCGACTTTGCCGGCGGGCGTGCTGCGGAAGGTGCGGTTGATCCGGACGATCTGGTCGACCCAGGCCTTCAACACCGCCGGCACGCCGTAGTTATGCATCGGCGTGGCGATCACCAGTGCATCAGCGGCCTCCAAGGCGGCGATCAGTGCCTCCGATGCCGCCAGGGCAGCGGGCGGGGTCAAAGCCAGCGGGCTCAGAATAGCGGCGCTGAAGGCCGCATCGATCCAGGGTGGCGGCGCATCGGCCAGGTCATGGGCGGCGACCCGTAGACCCGGATGCAACGCTGACAGCCGCGCGAGCAACTCATCGCCCAGCCGCCGGCTAAAGGACAGCGCGCCCCGCGGGCTGCATGTCAGATATAGAACAGAGTTCATAGTCAGACCTTCGAAGCCACACGCCTTGGATGAATGACGGGTTAACCGCCGCACGGCCTGCCGCCATCGACAACCACCCGACGTCATCATGACCGGATATGGCCTATGCGCGAGGGCCAAGAACCGGCAGATTGGGTGAGCCATTGGTGCCCAGGATCATGACCCTCACCTCCATCACGCTCGACCCTGACGACCAGGAAGCGATCTATTTGCAGATTGCCCGGCGTGTCCGCGCCGCGGTGATCGAGGGGACACTCGCTCCTGGCACCCGTCTGCCCAGCGGGCGCGCTTTAGCGGCCCAATTGGGCGTTGCCCGAGGCACCGTCGATGCCGCCTTCGGCGTCTTGGCGGGAGAGGGTGCGATCGAGACCCGCGGCGCTGGCGGGACGATTGTATCGCGCCAATTCGGCGCCCGGCCCAAGGCACCCATTCAACACAGCATGCTCCTGTCGCCGGAAGGGATCCCGCCGGCGCCGGGTCCCCTGCCCTTTCGCCTCGGGCTGCCGGCTTTGGATGCCTTTCCACGCAAGCTTTGGGCCGGGCTGACGGTGAAGGCCACGCGGCGGATGCAACCGGACGATCTGATATATCCCGATCCGGCCGGGCTTCCGGCGCTGCGGGACTCCGTCGCCTGCTACCTGCGCGTTGCCCGTGGGATCGCCTGCCGACCGGAGCAGGTGCTGATAACCGCGGGATTCCAGGGGGCGCTGGCTCTGGTGCGTCAGGCCCTGGTCAATCCCGGCGATGCCGTATGGGTGGAGGATCCGGGGCACCTCCAGACGCGGCAAGCGCTGGAAGCCGCGGGGGCAAAGCTCGTGCCGGTGCGGGTGGATAAGGATGGGATGCGGGTCGCATCGGCCGTCACGGCCGCGCCGCGCGCGAAACTCGCGGTCGTCACCCCGACGCATCAGAGCCCGCTCGGC
>CAIUPC010000355.1 GCA_903900905.1 uncultured Acetobacteraceae bacterium | reverse complement strand
TGCGTCACGGTTGCTGGCGCGGACGGAGGAGCTGGCGTTGCTGGGGTTGGAGATCGAAGGCTTCGGCCCCGGCGCCATCCTGGTCCGCGCTTTGCCCGCCGCTTTGGGTGCGCCGGAGCCTGGCCCGCTGCTGCGCGATCTGGCGGATGAGTTGGAAGAGCTGGATGAGACCACGGCTTTGGCCTCCCGCCTCGATGCGGTGGTGGCGTGGCTGGCCTGCCATGGCAGCATCCGCGCCGGTCGGCGGCTGAACGTGGCGGAGATGGACTCGCTGCTGCGGCAGATGGAGGCGACGCCGCGGGCGGCGACGTGCAGCCATGGGCGGCCGACATTCCTGAAACTCTCCAAGCTCGATATCGAGAAGCTGTTCGGGCGGCGATAACCCATGGATCGCGCGACAGGGCTGGGCAGCCTGGCGCTGCTGCTATGGGCGACGCTGGCGGTGCTGTCGCGGGCGGCCGCCAGCCTGCCGCCGTTTCAGCTGACCGCGATGGCTTTTGCCGTTTCGGCGCTGTTGGGCCTGATTGGCCTGGCCGTGCGCGGCGAGCTTGGGGCGATGCGCCAGCCGCCTTTGGTGTGGTTGCACGGCATTGGCGGGTTGTTCGGCTACCACGCGCTGTTTTTCGCCGCCTTGGCCTATGCCCCGGCGGCGGAGGCCAATCTGCTGAACTATCTGTGGCCGCTGCTGATCGTGTTGTTGTCCGCGCCGTTGCTGGGGATGCGGCTGTCGGGGCGGCATATCGCGGGGGTGGGGATCGGGCTGGTGGGTTGCCTGCTGCTGCTGGCGCGGGGGGCGCGCTTCGATCCTGGGGCGCTGTTTGGCTATGCCTGCGCGGTCGGCGCCGCGGTGACCTGGGCGGTGTATTCGGTGCTCGCCCGGCGGTTGCGAGACGTGCCCACACAGGCGGTGGTTGGGTTCTGCGCCGCCACTTCGGTGCTGGCGGCGCTGGCGCATGCGGTGTTCGAGACGACGGTGCGGCCGAGCTGGCCGGTGTTGGGTTCGGTGCTGCTGCTGGGAATCGGGCCGCTGGGGGTCGCTTTGGCCTTGTGGGATGTGGGGATGAAGCGGGGCGACCCGCGGCTGCTGGGCACGCTGGCCTATGCGACGCCGGTGGCCTCGACACTGATTCTGGGGCTGGCGGGGTTTACACCGTTGTCGGGCGTGACGATTGCCGCGGCGTTGCTGGTGGCGGCGGGGGGCTGGATCGCGGCACGCGCGGGGTGAGCCGGGTTTGCGGTCTGATACCGACCGGCATAACCATTGATTCATTCCGTATTCGTTATGGCTAGGCCTGTCCCTACCGGATTCACAGATCGCGGGAACGATTTTCGTCTGTCGTGCTCTATATCGTCATGGCCCGGCTTGTCCGGGCCACCTATCGCGGCATGATGCGGTGGGGGTTGGCCCGGACAAGCCGGGCCAGGACAGTTCGGACAGAGAATGATCTGTCACTGTTTCAGGCCGTTGGTATACTCCCACTCCGCAGGAATCTGGGAATTCTCGCCGCCTTTCATATTTCCCTCGCGGCGCCGTTTCCCGTCATGCTGACGAAGGTCAGCAGATGGATTCACGTTTGAAGTGCAACACCTGTGAGAGGAATGCCTGTGCCGGGGTTTTGAAGCCCAGGCACTTGCGCGGCGTATTGTTGTAAGCGGCGACGTAACCGGTGAGTGTATCTGGGTCCATGACCGAGATATCGGTTTTGCGTGGCAGCGGCCGGCGCATGCGTCCGATCGCGTTTTCGATCCCGCCTTTCTGCCACGGGCTATGGGTATCGCAGAAGTATGTCTTGATGCCCAGCTTGTTGAGGCGGTAGTGCAAGGCGAACTCCGTTCCGTTATCGAACGTGAGGGTTTTGCAGATATCTTCGCCCATCGGTCCCAACCAGGCGATGAGTTGCTCGATAACCGGCTGCGCGGCTTTGCTTGGCTGACGGGTCATCAGGAGCAGGCGCGATGTGCGCTCCTGGATCGCCAGGATAGCCTGCCCATATGTGCTGAACAGCATCAGGTCGGCCTCCCAATGTCCGGGTATGTGGCGTTTATCCGCGGTTTTTGGCCGTTCGGAGATGGAAACCCGATCCTTGATGAAACTGGCTGGTGAACCGCCCGGCTTGCCGCGCCAACCGCGTTTGAACTTGGCTTTTGGTAGATAGCTGCGCCAGGCGCCGTCTTGGGTTCGGCGCATTTGGGCGTAGATGAAGCGGTAGATGGTTTCATGGCTGACGGTTGTTTTCGCCTGCTGCTGTTTGAGGTGCCCGGCGACCTGCTCGGGCGAC
>CAIUPC010000354.1 GCA_903900905.1 uncultured Acetobacteraceae bacterium | reverse complement strand
GCGACGGAAACCGAGATCGTTAGATAAGCAACCCCTTCAATAAGGAGTCCAAACCACATGCATGACACAGTCATAAGAGGCGGCACCATCGTCGATGGGACCGGCAAAGCCTCATTCACCGGCGATGTCGCCATCGACAACGGCGTCATCGCGCAAGTCGGCGGCAAGGCCGGTCCCGCGAAGCGCGATATCGACGCCAACGGCCTGCTGGTCACCCCGGGCTGGGTCGATGTCCATACCCATTACGACGGCCAGGCCACCTGGGATTCCGAACTCGCGCCCTCATCCTGGCATGGCGTCACCACCGTGCTGTTCGGCAATTGCGGTGTCGGCTTTGCCCCCGTGCGCAACGTCGATCATTCCTCCCTCATCGGCATGATGGAATCGATCGAGGAAATCCCGGGCATCGCGCTGGCCGACGGCCTGAAGTGGAACTGGGAAACCTTCCCCGAATATCTGAACGCGCTGGAGCAGATGCCCCGCGCCATCGATGTCGCCGCCCAGATCCCGCACCATCCGCTGCGCGTCTATGTGATGGGCGAGCGCGCCGTGCGCCGCGAGAAAGCCACCGCCGAGGACATCCAGCAGATGCGCGATGCCGTGCGTCAGGGCCTGGAAGCCGGCGCCTTCGGCTTCACGACCTCGCGCACCAATTCGCACAAGACCCCGACCGGCGACATGGTCCCGGGCCGCTACTCGGAAGTGGACGAACTGCTGGGCATCGGCTCCGCCTTCAAGGGCCTCAAGCACGGCGCCTTCGGGGTGAACAGCGACTTCGACGACGAAGCCGCGGAGCTGAAATGGATGACCAAGCTCGGTCAGGACACCGGCCGCCCGGTCTGGTTCCTGCTGACCGATCGCCCCACCGACACCGTGCGTTGGCGCCGCCTGATGGATGGGGTGCACAAAGCCCGGTCCGAGGGCGCGCATGTCACCGCCCAGATCGCCGGCCGTCCGGTCGGCGTGATGCTGGGCATCGACACCGCGCTGAACCCCTTCACCATCCGCCCGAGCTACCAGGCGCTGCTGTCGCTCCCGGTCGCCGAACGCATTAAGCGCCTGCAGGACCCGGCCATGCGCCAGCAGATCCTGTCCGAGGCGCCGTCCGCCGAGCTGCTGAACCGCCTGTCGCAGTTCCGCCAGCACATCACCAACCGCTGGGATCGCATCTTCCCGATGGGCGATCCGCCGAACTACGAACCGGCCGAAAACGAGAGCATCGCCGCGATCGCCAAACGGTCCAACCATTCCCCCGATGAGGTCGCCTACGACTACCTCGCGACCGGCGCCGACAAGTTCCTGTTCTTCCCGATCGTTGGCTACAACGAGGACAATCACGACATCATCCGCACCATGCTGACCGATGACGCGACCATCCTCGGCCTGTCGGACGGTGGGGCGCATTGCTCCTCGATCGTCGATGCCTCGGTGCCCAGCTGGATGCTGATGCACTGGGTGCGCGATCGGTCCCGTGGCGAACGCCTGCCGCTGGAAATGGTGGTCCGCCGCCAGACCAGTGAAACCGCCGACTTCTTCGGCTTCCACGATCGCGGCCGTCTGGCCGTGGGGCGCCGCGCCGACATCAACGTCATCGACTACGACAACATGCGCCTCCATATCCCGGAGGTCCGCTACGACCTGCCGAAGCAAGGTCGGCGTCTGGTGCAGCGGGTCGATGGATACCGCCACACGCTCGTGGCCGGCATCGAGACCTTCGCTGACGGTGTCTACACCGGCGCCACGCCGGGCCGTCTGGTGCGGGCTGGCTCGCGCTGATCTGCGCCCTCTGATACGATCGACCCCGAACCCGGGGCGGCCCCACGGCCGCCCCGTTTTTCGTTGAAGAACCCACGGGAGCCCATCATGCAAAAGCGCCAGCTCGGCCAATCGTCCCTGCACGTCTACCCCATCACCTTCGGCGGCAACGTCTTCGGCTGGACCGCCGATGAGGCGATGTCGTTCAAGCTGCTCGATGCCTTCCTCGGCGCCGGCTTCAACTTCGTCGATACGGCGGACGTCTATTCCCGCTGGCACCCGGGCAATTCCGGCGGCGAGTCGGAGGTCATTATCGGCAACTGGCTGAAAGCCCGCGGCGGCCGCGACAAGGTGATCCTGGCGACCAAGCTCGGCATCGAAATGGCGCCGGGCAAGAAGGGCCTGTCGAAGAAATACATGGTGC
>CAIUPC010000353.1 GCA_903900905.1 uncultured Acetobacteraceae bacterium | reverse complement strand
GGTGGCCCGGACAAGCCGGGCCCTGACGATATAGAGCAAGACAGGCGAAAATCGTTTCCGCGATGTGTGAACGCGGTAGGGCTTGTCCGGGCCAACCCCGCCCGCACCATGCCGCGAGAGGTGGCCCGGACAAGCCGGGCCATGACGATATAGAGCACGACGGACGAAAATCGTTTCCGCGATCCGTTTATCCGGTAGCGCCCGGGGTTATCGCGGCTCTACGGCCTGTAAGGGCCGTTGTGGGCTGATCGTCAGCGACACCACCAGCCCGCAGGTCACCACCAGCAATCCGCCGATTTGCAGCAGCGTCGGCCATTCCCCCACCACGGGAATGCCGATGATCACCGCCGCGCCCGGCACCAGGGCCGGGAATAGCGTTGCCCTGCCAGCGCCCAGAATCTGGATCGCGCGCCCGAACATCACCAACGAGACGATTCCCACCAGCACGCCCTGCACCAGGATCTGTGCCACCAGCATCGCCCAGGGCAGGGCCAGCATCTGATCCAGGCCATGCAGCACCAGGAACGGCGGCACATAGATCAACCCGGCGATCACCGAGACCGCGCCGGTGGCCTGCATCGGGGGAACATTCCAACGCCGCGACAGCACCGAATACAGCGCGAACAGCGCCCCCGCCGCCAGAAACAACGCGTCCCCGATCGGCGTCAGCCTGTCGCCCTGCAAAATGGCCGGGCCGGCAATCAACGCCAGACCGGCGACGATCACCGCGGCGCCAACAAGGCGCCGGGGCCGTAGGGCCTCGCCCAGCAGCAAGGCCGAAAGGCCCATCGAGGTCAGCACCATGGCCGACGGCTGCAACACCGCGCCATGCGGCAGCGGCGCGTAATGGAAGCCGAGCATGCTGGCATACATGAACAACGGCCCGGCCGCCGCGGCCAGGCCCAGCGCATAGGGCCATGGCGTCAGATCGGGACCCCTGCCGTAGCGCCGCCGGCTCAACAGCCAGGGCAGCATCACCACCCCGGCGGCGCCGCAGCGCAGCGCCGCGATATCGAATCCATCCAGCCCGGCGGTTGCCCCGGCGCGCGACAACGCCAACTGCCCGCCCCAGATGGTCGCGGCGGCGGCCCCGTAGAAAATCCCCAACCATTGCGGGGCGCGTCGTCCGCCCGGTTCCGGTGCCGGCATGGTTGGCGTTCTCCTGGCCGTATGCGGCCGCGCCGGGCATACCGGCGCCAGGACATCGCTACAAGACGGGCGCGCCCCCCGCGTCCTTGGCGCGGTAACGCCCGCATCGTAGGGTCGCGCCGAAACCACTGAGTTCCGCCCCTTGTGCACCGTTACCCTCCTCATCCGCCCGGGCCATGACTGGCCGCTGATCCTCGCCGCCAATCGCGATGAGAGCCTGGATCGCGCCTGGGATCAGCCCGCCGCCTGGTGGCCAGACCGTCCCGGCACCATCGCCGGCCGGGACCGTTCGGCCGGAGGCACCTGGATGGGCATGAACCGGCAGGGCGTCGTGGCGGCCGTACTGAACCGGCAGGGCAGTCTCGGCCCCGCGCCGGGCAAGCGCAGCCGGGGGGAGTTGCCGCTGATGGCGCTGGATCACCCCACCGCCTCCCAGGCAGCGGCGGCGATCGCGGCGGAGGACGCGGGCCAATGGCGCGGCTTTAATCTGGTGCTCGCCGACAGTGCCGGCGCTGTCTTTGTCCGCGGAGCCGGGCACGGCCGACCGCAAATACGGGCGCTGCCATCGGGCTTGCACATGGTCACCGCGCATGACCCGAATGATCCCGACAGCCTGCGGGTCGCGCGCCACCTGCCGCGCTTCATCGCGGCAAAGGCACCGGCGCCAGACGACTGGCGGGACTGGACCGACATCCTCTCCGATCGCTCCGGCGAGGCAGGGGAACAGATCAATGTCGTCCCCCGTGGTGGGTTTGGCACGGTCTGTTCTTCGCTGGTGGCGTTACCGGCCGCGGGCGATCCCCTCTGGTTGTTCGCCGCCGGCGCCCCACATGAGACGGTGTTCCTCCCCGTTGGAGGCTGAAAACCCCGCCTTTCACCAGGGGGGTGCCGCTGCTATACCCCCCCTTCGTTCGCCCGGTCTTCCCCCGTATGCCCGCCGGGGAGCCGGACCGCCAAAGGAAACCAAGATGGCCCGCCGCCGCCAACTCTATGAGGGCAAAGCCAAAATCCTGTTCGAGGGGCCGAAACCCGGCACCCTGGTGCAGTATTTCAAGGACGACGCCAGCTCCGCCAACGGCACCAAGACCGGGATCATCACGGGCAAGGGCGTGCTGAACAATCGCATCAGCGAATACCTCATGACCAAGTTGGGGGAGATCGGGATTCCGACTCACTTCGTGCGCCGGCTGAACATGCGCGAACAATTGATCCGTGAAGTCGAGATCATCCCGTTGGAGATGGTTGTCCGCAATGTCGCCGCCGGCAGCATGTCCACGCGCCTGGGCATCGCCGAGGGCACGCGCCTGCCGCGCTCCATCATCGAATACCATTTCAAAAATGACGCCCTGAGCAACCCGCTGGTGTCGGAAGAGCACATCACCTGTTTCGGCTGGGCCAATACAGCCGATTTGGATGACATGGTGGCGTTGACGCTGCGGATTAACGATTTCCTGTGCGGGCTGTTTCTCGGCGTCGGCATTACTTTGGTCGATTTCAAGCTGGAATTCGGCCGGCTTTGGGAAAACGACGAAATGCGGATTATCCTCGCCGACGAGATCAGCCCGGATAATTGCCGCCTCTGGGACAGCAAGACCCAGGAAAAAATGGATAAGGACCGCTTCCGCCGCGACCTCGGCAAGGTCGAGGAAGGCTATCAGGAAGTGGCCCGCCGCCTCGGAATTCTGCCGGAAGCCGGCATGCGC
>CAIUPC010000352.1 GCA_903900905.1 uncultured Acetobacteraceae bacterium | reverse complement strand
CGGAGCATGTCCGTCAGCAGCGAGAAACTGGCCACCGTGGGTATCGGCGGGGCCTCGGCCGCGAGGGTGAGGAGGGCTGGGGCGGCAAGGAGCAGGCGGCGGCGCATGGGGATTTCCCAATGTGTTATAATATAACATACCGAGTGGTCTTCATGCGTGCAAGCCCGGCATCAGACCAGGCGGCCGCACCGCGCGGTCCTGGGGTCGTCCTTTGCGCTGCCGTGGCGGTTGAGCATTGACGAATCACTCCGGCGCGCCATCTGATAGGGCCATGAATGTGCCGCCACCGGAAATGTTGTCCCTCCCCTCCGGCACCGCGCGCGTGGAGTGGCGGCGTAATGCCCGCGCCCGGCGTGTCAGCCTGCGGATCGATCCCTGTGGCGGTGCCATCGTGGTGACCCTGCCGCCGCGTGCGACGCGTGGTACGGGGATGGCTCTGCTCATGAGCCATGTGGACTGGGTGACCAACCGCCTGGCCGCGCTGCCGCAACCGGTGCCGTTCACCGATGGCGCCATGATCCCCTTCTGTGGCGTGCCGCACCGCATCCGCCACGTCCCCAAATCCCGCGGCAGCGCCTGGGTGCATGAGACGGAGATCCATGTCACCGGCCAGCCGGAATTCCTGGCCCGACGGGTCGAGGACTTCCTGCGGGCCGAGGCGCGGCGGCGGCTGGGCGCCCTGGTCGCGGTCAAAGCGGCACTCGCGGGCGCGGTGCCGCGCCGCATCATCGTCAAAGACACCACCAGCCGTTGGGGCAGTTGCGCCCCCGACAAGACCCTGGCGTTCAGCTGGCGCCTGGTGATGGCCCCAGAGTTTGTGCAGGACTATGTCGCCGCGCATGAGGTCTCGCATCTGCTGCACATGAACCATGGGCCGCATTTCTGGGCCCAGGTGGATCGCCTGACCCCGCATACCGCGGCCGCGATCGCCTGGCTGAAGCGCGATGGCGCGAAGCTGCAGCGAGTTGGGTAATCGCGTCATATCATTGACGTTTGGCATATCCGCCGCGGCCCCATTATTTCCTGGACCAGGCTGCCAACGAACCGCATCCTGACAGCAACCGCTGGGTAACCGCGGAGGGAGGCGAGGATGCGACGTTGGATTCAGGCGGCTTTAGCCGCGATTATGCTGCTGCTGGCGCCCTCCTTGGCGGAGGCGCAAAAGCAAGGCGGCGTGTTGCGAGTCTACCACCGCGACAGCCCAGGCGGCATGTCGATCCATGAACTCGGCACCATTTCGGCCATCATGCCGATGATGGGGGTGTTCAATAACCTGGTGCTGTATGACCAGCACATCGCCCGCAACGGGCTGGATACGATCGTGCCGGATCTGGCGACGCAATGGACGTGGAGCGCGGACTGGAAAACGCTGACATTCAAACTCCGTGATGGCGTGAAATGGCATGACGGCAAGCCATTTACCTCCGCCGATGTGAAATGCACCTGGGACCTGCTGAGTGGGAAGGTCAAAGAGGGGTTCAAGGTCAACAGCCGCGCCGGCTGGTATTTCAATTTGCAAGAGGTCACGACGAATGGCCCGACGGAGGCAACGTTTCATCTGAAAGAACCGCAGCCGGCCTTGCTCGCGCTGCTGGCCTCCGGCTTTTCTCCTGTTTATCCTTGCCATGTTTCGCCGCGCGATATGCGCATCGCGCCGATCGGTACGGGACCGTTTAAATTTGTGGAGTTCAAAGCCAATGAGGGGATGAAGGTCACCCGCAATCCGGATTACTGGAAGCCGGGGCGGCCTTATCTGGATGGGGTTGAATATACGATCATTCCCAATCGCTCGACCGCCATGCTCAGTTTCATCGCCGGAAAGTTCGACCTGACATTTCCCTATGAAATCACGGTCCCGCTGCTGAAGGACATCAAGTCCCAGATGCCGGAGGCGATCTGTGATGTCACGGCCACCAATGTCGGCGTCAATCTGCTGATGAATTATGCCCCGCCGTTCGACCAGTTACCAATCCGCAAGGCGGTGATTCAGGCGATCGACCGCAAGGCGCTGATCGACATCCTGACGGAGGGTCAGGCCAATTCCGGCGGCGCCCTGCTGCCGCCGCCGGATGGGCGCTGGGGCCTGACGCCGGAACAGATGGTGGACCTCCCCGGCTTCGATCCGGATCACGCCAAAAGCCTGGCCGAGGCGCAGGCGATCATGCGTGGGCTTGGCTATGGGCCGGAGAACCGGCTGAAGGTGAAGCTGTCGGCCCGCAATCTGGCGGGCTATCGCGATCCGGCGGTGATCGTGCTCGGCCAGCTCAAGGACATCTGGATCGATGGCGAGATGGAGACGGTGGAGACCGCGAATTGGGTGCCCAAGCTGATCCGGCGCGAATACCAGATGGCGATCAGCCTTGTCGGCAATGGCGTTGACGATCCGGATCAGAATTTCTTCGAAAGCTATGTCTGCGGGTCACGCACCTATCTCGGCTATTGCGACAAGACGATCGACGCCATGGTCGCAAGGCAATCCGCGGAGCCGGACCAGGTGAAGCGCCAGAAACTGGTGTGGGAGATCGACCGCCGGCTGCAACAGGACGTCGTTCGCCCGATGCTGTTCTACAACCGCGGCGCCACCTGCCGGCGGCCGGAGGTGCAAGGCCTGACCATCATGGTCAACAGCACCTTCAACGGCTGGCGGATGGAGGATGTCTGGCTGGACCGGTGATCCTTGGCCCGGCTGTCTCGTTATAACTCGGTCATGGTCGGGGCAAGCCCGACCATGACGGGGGACGCGAGGCAGGACGCTTCCACCACAACACCCCCTCCCCTTTCCCGCCGCGTGGCGCTACACCGCGCGCATGAGTCTCCTT
Organism: uncultured Acetobacteraceae bacterium; assembly: GCA_903900905.1. GTDB lineage: Bacteria > Pseudomonadota > Alphaproteobacteria > Acetobacterales > Acetobacteraceae > Rhodopila. The sequence goes on along the minus strand of CAIUPC010000352.1, from coordinate 3,064 downwards.
GTCATCTCCGGCGTCACCATCCGCATGGGTGGCCGCACCCTCATGAACGGCGCCGACCTCACCATCGATCCCGGCCGGCGGATCGGGCTGGTGGGGCGGAACGGTGCCGGCAAGTCCACCCTGCTGCGCGCCATCGCGGGGGAGGTCCCGTTGGACGGCGGCGATATTCGCCTCTCCAGCCGCGCCCGCATGGCGACCGTCCGCCAGGAAGCGCCGGAGGGCCCGGCCTCCTTGCTCGAAACCGTGCTGGAAGGCGATCCTGAGCGGCTGGCCTTGCTGACGGAAACCGAAATCGCCGAACCCATGCGCCTGGCGGAAATCCATGAACGGCTGATCGCCATTGGTGCCGACTCCGCCCCGGCCCGTGCCGCCACGATTCTGGCCGGTCTCGGCTTCGACGAAGCGGCGCAGGCGCGGCCGGTGCAGGAATTCTCCGGCGGCTGGCGCATGCGCGTGGCGCTGGCGACCGCCTTGTTCGCCAACCCCGACCTGCTGCTGCTCGACGAGCCGACCAATCATCTGGATCTGGAAGCGACGTTGTGGCTGGAAACCTGGCTGTCCCGCTTCCCCGGCGCGGCGGTCGTTGTCTCCCACGATCGCGGCCTGCTGGATCGCGCGGTGGAGGCCATCGCGCATCTGGACAAGGGCAAGATCAGCCTGACCCCCGGCGGCTTCGACGAATTCGTGCGCATCCGCACGGAAAAAGCGATGCAGCAGAATGCCGCCGCCGCGCAGATCACGCGGGAACGGGCGCATATCCAGTCCTTCATCGACCGGTTCCGCTACAAGGCCTCCAAGGCCCGGCAGGCGCAGGCGCGCATCAAGGCGCTGGAGCGGCTGCCGCAGATCGACTCCGTGATCGAGGACACGCCGACCCGCTTCACCTTCCCGCAGCCGCAACGCCTGTCGCCGCCGATTTTGGTGCTGGAGCGGGTGACGATCGGCTATGATGGCAACCCAATCCTGAAGAACCTGTCGCTGACAGTCGATATGGACGACCGCATCGCGCTGCTTGGGGCCAATGGCAACGGCAAGTCCACTTTGGCCAAGCTGCTGGCGGGCCGGATGGACACCATGGCCGGCGAGGTCCGGCGCAGCCCCAGGCTGAAAGTCGGCTACTTCGCGCAGCACCAGTCCGAAGAGCTGGTGATGGACGAGAACCCGATCGACCACATGACCCGGGCTTTGCCGCGCGCCAACCCCTCGCAGGTGCGGGGGCAACTCGCCCGCTTCGGCCTGGACGCGGACCGGGCGGAAACGCCGATCGCCAACCTGTCGGGCGGGGAGAAGGCGCGGCTGCTGCTGGCGCTGGCGACCCGAGATGCGCCGCAACTGCTGATCCTCGACGAACCGACCAACCATCTGGACATCGATGCGCGGGAGGCTTTGGTCAAAGCCCTGTCGGACTATGAGGGCGCGGTGCTGCTGATCACCCATGACCCGCATCTGGTCGAACTGGTGGCCGATCGCCTGTGGCTGGTGGGCGATGGGACGGTGAGGCCCTACGACGGCGACATGGACGAATACCGGGCGCTGCTGGCCGAACGCGGCCGCCCCGCCGCGAAAGCCGACACCGTATCCCGCCGCGATGACCGCCGGGAACGGGCGGAGGCACGGCTGGCGGTGGCGCCGCTGCGCAAGAAGGCCAAGGACGCGGAAGCGAAGATCGCAAAACTGGCGGCAGAGCGGGAGAAGATTGAGGCCAAACTGGCCGAACCCGGGTTGTACGTGCCGGGGAAGGTGGCGGAGGTGACGGCGGCGAATGCGCGTCTGGCCGCGATCAGGCGGGAGTCGGCGGAGGCCGAGGCCATCTGGCTGGAGGCTGAGGAGGCGCTGGAGGCGGCTTCGTAACCGCCCCAACGCCCGCCCCTCAATCGATCGACGCGTGCACCAGGTTCGACACGCGATCCAGCCGGGCGCTATGGAACGGATCCGGCGCCGTCTTGTTCGTCAAATACGTAAACGACACCCCGCTCGCCGGATCGGCCCAGGAATAGGACGTCCCGGCGCCGCCATGCCCGAACGTGTCCGGGTGCGCGTTGGTGCCCAGGCCGCGGATGCGGTCCGACATCCCACGCACATGCGGGCCGAGGCCGCGATGCATCGGAATCCCGCCCATCGTGCCATCGCCCAGTTCCCCGGTGTGATTGCGGGACACGTATTCGACCAGGCGCGGGGAGAACACGCGGGCCTCGCCCAACCGGCCCTTGCCGAGCAGCATCTGATAGAACGCCGCCATCCCGCGCGCGGTCGCGAAGCCGCCGCCATGCGGCAGGCCGGCCATGCGCAGCTCGGGGCTGTTGTCGTAAGGAAGTTCAGCGCCCTTGGCGTAATACATGTCGGCGCAACGATCATGTTGCGCCTCCGGCACGCCCACCACAACGTCGTGGGTCAGGCCAATCGGGGCCAGGACGCGGTCGCGGATGATGGCGCGGAAGTCCTCTCCGGTAGCGGCTTCCATCACCATCGCGAGCACCGGATGAGCGCTGCGGCCGTGATAGGCCATGCGGGACCCCGGGGTCCATTCCAGCGAGAAATCACACACCTGCGCCCGCATTTTGGCGTGATCGAGCCAGGCGTCACGCTCAATATGCGAGCTCGGGAAACCCGCCTGATGCGTGGCGACCTGATGGATGGTGATGTCGGCTTTGCCGCGCACCGCGAATTCCGGCAGGTGGTCGGCGACCTTGTCCATGAAGGAGATCTTGCCCTCCTCCACCAGCGCCCAAAGTCCGGCCATGCACAGGACCTTGGTCTGGGAGAACAATAGCCACAGCGTATCGTCGGAGGCAGCGACGTCCCCGCCCTCGGTGCGGGCATTGCCATAAGTGCGATACAGCGCGAGCTGACCGTGCCGGGCGAGGGCGATCTGGGCGCCGGGGTAACGACCCTCGGCGATATGACCGCGGATCATGGCGTCCAGCGTTTCGATCGGCTTCGTAGCGAAGCCCAGGCTTTTCAGGTCGGCTATTGGAAGGGGGTAGGACATGGTTTGATCCCGGAATTGTTGATCATGTCGCATTATACTCCCCCTCCCCTTGCGGGAGGGGGTTGGGGGGAGGGG
>CAIUPC010000351.1 GCA_903900905.1 uncultured Acetobacteraceae bacterium | reverse complement strand
TCGGAATGGTCACCACCGCGGCCTTTGCAGATGTCATGCAGCAGCATGGCCAGATACAGCGCCCGGCGGGAATGCAGCTGCGCCACCAGATTGGACGCGACCGGCGCGATCTCCGCCAGTTCGCCGCGTTCGAGCGCGTTCAGAACCTTCACTGCCTCGATCGTGTGCTCGTCGACGGTGAAGATGTGGTAGGTGTCGAACTGCATCTGCCCGACGATGCGGGCCCAGTCGGGCAGGAAGCGGCCGATAAAGCCGGTCTCATTCAGCACCGCCAGCCAACGCGCGCCATCCGGATGCGCGCCGGGGCCGCGATGGTCGGACGTCTTGCCGCACAGCAGGTCCATGAAGGCGTCGGCCGCCAGCGGATCGTCGCGCAGGGCGATGGCGCGGCGCTCGTTCTGAATGAACGACCGGATCGCCAGCGGATGCAGTTCCAGGTTGCGGTCACGGGCGATGCGCAGGATGCGCAGCATCTGCAACGGCTCGGAGTCGAAATCGCGGCCGCTGACCGGGAGCAGCTTGCCTTCCGCCAGCACGAAACCCGATGCCAGCAGGGCCTTGTCGGTCTCGGCCTCGATCGCCGGCGGGCCAAGGGCGGCGCGCATGATCGCGGGTTCCAGGATCCGGGTCAGGCGGGCGATTTCGCGGGCGTTCAGGAAGTAGTGGCGCATGAAGCGCTCGACCCCGTCCTGGCGGCCGTGTCTTGTGTAACCCATGCGGGCGCCGACAACCGGCTGCAGATCGAAGGTCAGCCGCTCTTCCGCGCGGCCGGCGACGTAGTGCAGATGGAAGCGCACGGTCCAGAGGAATTCCCAGGCCCGGCGGCCATGCCGCGCCTCCGCCTGCGTCAGAACGCCGCCGACATCCGCGAGTTCGCCCATGGTCTGGGTGTCGAACACGTAGCGGGAGATCCAATACAGCGTCTGAATGTCGCGCAGACCGCCGCGGCCCTCTTTGACGTTCGGTTCCACCATGAAGGCACTTTCGCCGTAGCGCCGGTGGCGTTGCTGGCGTTCGGCCTGTTTGGCGAGGATATATTCGGCCGCGCCGGCGTCCTTGCAGGCGGCGCGGAAGCGGTGATGGAAGGCGGCGAACAGGGCGGCGTTCCCCGCGACATGGCGCGCGTCCAGCAGGGCGGTGCGGATCGTGGTGTCCTTGGCGCCTTCGACCAGGCAATCCTCGATCGAGCGGGTGGCGTGCCCGACCTTCAGGCCGAGGTCCCACAGGAAATACAGCATGTATTCCACGACGCGCAGGGTCTGCGGCGAGGCATCTTCGGCGGTCAGGAACAGCAGGTCGATGTCACTGAACGGGGCCAGAACCCCGCGCCCGTAGCCGCCGGTGGCGGCGATGCTGAGATGGGCGGGCTCGTTGAAGCCGAGTTCATTCGTGGCATGTTCGAACAGGACCCCGACGACCCCGTCGATCAGCGCGCCCAGCAGCCGGGCGGCCTGCAGGCCGCTGAGCTGTTCCTGCTCGAAGGCGTTCTGCACGTAGCTTTGGATGCGCGCGAGGTGGCGGCGGAACGTGGCCACCGCGGCCTCACGCGGAATAGCGCCCTTTTCCTCGGCGGCCAGGGCCGCGAGAGCGTCGGACAGGACGGAAGCGGCCGCCTCGGGAGCACGAGGCAAAGGAATGGGGGTCAGCATGGACAGAAGCCTAGTATCAGTTTTCCCCAACGGGAACAGGCAAGAGCGCCTTTAATCGATACAAAGCGTCCAAAGCGTCACGCGGCGTCATTTGATCGGGATCAAGGACGGCGAGCGCCTCGGCCAGAGGGTCTGATTCGGGCTCCGGGGTTTCTTCCGGTGGCGGTTCGAGCGCGGCGAACAGCGGCAAGGCGCCGAGCGGGGCAACGGCGCCCTTGGAACTCCCGTGTTTTTCCAATGCCGCCAGGAGCGAGGCGGCCCGGCGCACCACTGGCGCGGGCACGCCGGCGAGTTCCGCGACATGCACGCCCCAGGACCGCCCGGCCGCGCCCTCCGCCACCTCGTGCAGGAAAACCACGGTGCCTTTCCATTCCTTGACCCGCATCGTGTGCGGTCGCAGGCGGGGGAGGCGATCCACCAGTTCGGCCAGTTCGTGGAAATGTGTGGCGAAAATGGTACGGCTGCGGGTGGCGGAGTGCAGCGCTTCCAGCACCGCCCAGGCGATCGCCAGCCCGTCCAGCGTGGCGGTGCCGCGGCCGATCTCATCGACGACGACGAGGGAGCGTGGTCCGGCCTGATGGAGGATGGCGGCGGTTTCGGTCATTTCGACCATGAAGGTGGATCGCCCGCGCGCGAGGTCGTCGGCGGCGCCGACCCGGCTGAACAGGCGATCGACGGCGCCGAGGCGGGCGGAGTCGGCCGGGACCGGCAGGCCGGCCTGGGCCAGCACCGCGATCAACGCGTTTTGCCGCAGGAAAGTCGATTTACCGGCCATGTTCGGACCGGTCAGCAGCAGCACCCGGCGTTCGGCGGAGAGGTCGCAGTTGTTGGGGACGAAGGCGGCTTTGCCGGCCAGGGCTGCCTCGACCACGGGATGACGGCCGGACCTGATCAGGAACTCATCCCCATCGGTGACCAGCGGGCGGCACCACGTCCCGGATTCCGCCAGCCTGGCGGCCGATTGCGCGCAATCGAGGCTGGCCAGCGCATCCGCCGCCCCCGCCAGCGTGTCCGCGTGATCGAGCGTGGCGCGCACGAGATGGCCGAAGACCGTACGCTCCCGCGCCGCGGCGCGTTCCCCGGCCTCGGCGATGCGGCGGTCGAGATCCGATAGCGCCGGTTCGGTGAAGCGGGCGCCGTTCGCCATGCCCTGGCGCAATGTCAGCTCGGGAAATTCGCGCAGTTTTTCGACCGCGATGGCGGGCGCTTCGATAATGTAGCCCAGCTGCGCGTGGTGCTTGATCTTCAGGCTCGCGACGCCAAACCGCTGCGCGTAGTCGAGCTGCATGCTGGTCAGCACGCGGCGGGAGTCGTCGCGCAAAGCGCGGTGCGCGTCCAGCTCCCCGTCATACCCCAGCCGTATCGACCCCCCATCATCCAACCGTAACGGTGGCGGATCGGCCAGGGCTTCGGTGAGCTGTTCCGTCAAGGACAGGTCTATCGGCAAGGCGGCTCGCGCGGCCTCCAGAGCGCGTGGCAGCGGCCCGTCCAGCGCCGCATACGCCGCCCGCGCCGCTGTCAGCCCGTCGCGCACCGCCGCCAGATCGCGCGGTCCGCCGCGGTTCAAGGACAGCCGGCCGAGCGCCCGGGCGATGTCGGGCGTGGATCGCAGCGCCGCGCGGAGGCGGGTCGCGGCCTCGGGGTTGGCGAGCAGCCAGGACCAGGAATCCTGCCGCTCCGCGATGGCCGCGGGGTCAGTCAGCGGGGCGGAGAGCCAGGCCGTCAACAAGCGCGCGCCGGGCGGGGTCAGGGTGCGCTGCACCGCGGTCAGAATGGTGTGCTGGGTGCCGCCGTCACGGGTGCGCTGGATCTCCAGGCTGGCGCGGGTGGCGGCGTCCATCAGCAGCACCCCGGTCTGACCCTGCGGCACCGGATGGGCGAGGCGGGGTAACTGCCCGACCTGGGTGGCGCGGACATATTCGACGGCGAGGGCGGCGGCGACGGCCTCGGCATCGGTGAAAGTACCGAAGGCGTCGAGACTGGCGGTGCCGAACGCCTCCGCCAGACGCCGGCGGGCGGCCAGCGGGGGGGAAGGCGCGATTTCGGGCGCGCGGCGGTTCTGCCAGTCGCCGAGGCTCAGACCATCCGGCGACAGGATTTCCGCCGGTTCCAGGCGGCCGAGCAAGGCCTGGATTTCACCGGCCGCGACGGCGCTGGTTTCGAACAGGCCGGTGGAGACGTCCAGCCAGGCGGCACCGTAGCTGTCGCGATCCTGCGCCAGCGCCAGCAACAGATTGGGGCGGCCGGCTTCGAGCAGGGATTCCTCGGTGATGGTGCCGGGGGTGACGAGGCGCACGACCTCCCGCCGGAGGGGGCCTGTGGTGGTGCGGGTTTTCGGGTCCTCCATCTGTTCGACGACGGCGACGCGAAAGCCGCGGCGGATCAGGCGGGCGAGGTAGGTTTCTGCGGAATGCACCGGCACGCCGCACATCGGCACGGGCTGGCCGTTGTGCTCCCCCCGATGGGTGAGCGCGATGTCGAGCGCGGCGGCGGCGGCTTCGGCGTCCTCGAAGAACAGCTCGTAGAAGTCTCCCATACGGAAGAACAGGATCGCGTCGGGGTGTTCAGCCTTGGAGACGAACCATTGCCGCATGCCGGGGGTCGCGCCTTCGGCGCGCGGGGGGAGGGTGGCCGGTGGTGGCTGGGGCACGGGACGCATTCCCTCCCGTCATCCCCGGGCTCGCCCCGGGGACCAGGCGCGGCCGGGTGCCGCGATAGGTCCCCGGGACAAGCCCGGGGATGACGGGAGGGAATGCGTCCCGTGCCCCAGCCACCACCGGCCACCCTCCCCCCGCGCGCCGAAGGCGCGACCCCCGGCATGCGG
>CAIUPC010000350.1 GCA_903900905.1 uncultured Acetobacteraceae bacterium | reverse complement strand
CCTACTTCTGCCGCCAGGGCAGCCCGTCGGCCTTCCAGCCCGCCGTCGAACCACGATGCGCTGCCCCATCCGGCGGCCCCTCAAACCCATCGGCCACATTGTAAACGTTGGGGAACCCCGCCGCCCGAGCCGCCTCGGCGGCAGCCAGGCTGCGCACGCCGCTACGGCAGATGAAGTAGATGTGATGGTCCGGCGTCAGACCGGTCTTGCGCAGCTGCTCCTCGAACGCCTGATTGCGTTCCATCGCCGGATACACCTGCCACGGGATCAGCACCGTCTGCTTACCGGCCGAGGACAAATCGGGCACGCCGACGAAATTCCACTCGGCGTCAGTGCGGACATCGACGAGTTGTGCTTCCGGACCCGCCTTCAACGCGTCCCAGGTTTGCCCTGGCGGCACATTCTGGACCATATTCTTCTCTCTCCGCTCTCATGAGGATACGATGACGGCTTCATACCACGGCACTGGCTGGCAAGACGACCTGGGGGCCGCCATCGGCAATACCCCCTTGATCAAACTCCGCCGTGCTTCCGAGGAAACCGGCTGCACCATCCTCGGCAAGGCCGAATTCATGAACCCCGGCGGGTCCGTCAAGGATCGCGCCGGTCTCTATATCATCCGCGACGCCGAACAGCGCGGCGTTCTGAAGCCCGGCGGCACCATCGTCGAAGGCACCGCGGGGAATACCGGCATCGGCCTGACCCTCGTCGGCAACGCGCTCGGCTATAAATGCGTCATCGTCATGCCCGAGACCCAAAGCCGGGAGAAAATTGAATTCCTCCGCATGATCGGCGCCGATCTGCGGCTGGTGCCGGCAAAGCCGTACAAGGACCCGGGCAACTACGTGCATTTCTCCCGCCGCCTGGCCGAGGAAACCGGCGCCGTCTGGGCCAATCAGTTCGATAATCTGGCAAACCGGGAGGGTCACCGCCTGACGACCGGGCCAGAAATCTGGGCGCAGACCGGCGGCAAGATCGATGCCTTCACCTGCGCGTGCGGCACCGGCGGCACTCTGGCCGGGACCGCCATGGCCCTGAAAGAGCAGAACCCCAACATCCGCATCGTGCTGGCTGATCCGGAGGGCAGCGGGCTGTATGGCTGGGTGAAGAACAACGATCTGACGGTGACGGGTTCTTCCATCACCGAGGGTATCGGCCAGTCTCGCGTTCCCGCCAATCTGGAAGGGGCACCGATCGACGACGCCGAGCGAATCCCGGATGCGGAGGCGCTGCACTATATCTACGACGTGCTGATCCATGAGGGGCTGTCCGTTGGCACCTCCGCCGGCATCAACATCGCCGCCGCCGTGCGAGTGGCGAAGGCGATGGGGCCAGGGCATACCATCGTGACGATCCTGTGCGATGGCGGGGCGCGTTATGCCTCGAAACTGTTCAACGTGCCGTTCCTCAAGGAGAAGGGGCTGCCGACCCCGGCGTGGATGTCTTGAAGGTCCGCAGGAAGCGCCGCAATCCCGCGGATTGCTGCTGCCAGTAGCTGCCGGTGGCCAGGGCTTCTTCGCCGCTCGGGTCGCCGGTCGGGACGTAGTCGCGGGTGAAGTCGGCGGTGCCCATCAGCATGTCCCACCAGGGCAGCACCGCGCCGTAGTTGCAGCTGCGTTGCCCCGCGGCGCGGATGCCGTGATGCGCCCGATGGAAGCGGGGGGAGATCAGCAGCCGCTCCCCCAGCCAGCCGAAGGACAGGCGGACATTGGCGTGCGACAGGCTTTCCAGGAAGCGCAGCACCAGGATCAGCAGCGGGAATTGCAGCGGCGGCACGCCGATGAGCAGCGCGATGAGGCCGAACCAGACGAAGGCGATGAGGTCGTCGAGGATGTGGTTGCGGTCGTCGGACCAGAAGGTCATTTGCCGCTGGGCGTGATGCAAGGAGTGCAGCGCCCACCACCAGCGGAACTGGTGCGCCAGCCAGTGGCGCCAGTAATCGGCGCAATCCAGGATGATCGCATACAGGATAAAGGTCAGCGTTTGCTGGCCGAGCAGGAACGGAAACAGCCGCTCCAAAGTGGGCGGCACCCAGCCCTCATCGGCCAGCATGCCGTTCAGCGCCACCTGGGCGCGATAGAACAGCACGAAGGTCACCAGTGGTAGCGCGCCGACGCGGGAGATGACGGTGTAGATCGCATCCACCCAGACGGCGCCGCTATCGGCCCAGCGCTCCACCGGGCGCCAGCGTTCAAGCGGCAGGCAGACGGCGAAGGTGATCACGACCTGGCAGGCGCCGTAGACCGCGAACAGGGACCAGCCGAAGGCGACATCCTCCCACCGCATCAGGCCGAGTTGGTAGAGCAGGGGGATCAGCAGCGTTTCCTGCACCCAACCGGCGGCGAGGCCGAGGGGATCGTCCATCACGGCACCGGTGTCGGCGCCTTGGGGTTCAGAAACAGCCCGTGCGGGGAGCGTCCGACCGCGATGGTCTGATACGTGCCGGTGGCGGGGTCGAGGACGGCCACTTTCTCCGCCCAGCGCCGCGTGATCCAGAGCTTGCCGTCGGGGGCGAAGTCGATGTCGTCGGGGCCGCCGGGGATCGCATAGCTGCGGATTGGTTTCAGCGTGGTGGCATCCAGCGACACCGTGGTGCCGCCGGCCCGGTTGTTCACCCACAGGATCTTGTGATCCGGGGACAGGAACAGGTTATGCGCGCCCTTGCCGGTCTGGATTTTCGCCATGACCTTGCCGGTGGCGGGTTCGACCTGGGCCACGTAGTCCGTGCCCATATCGGCCACCAGCAGCTTGCCGTTCAGCCACAGCACGCCCGCCGGGGTTTTGCCGACTGGCTGGTTCCAAAGAACCTCCATCTTGTGCAGATCGATGCCGATAAGCCGATCGCTGTCTTGTAGGGTGACGTAGACGGCGCCGGAGTCGGGGGAATAGGCGATATGGCTGGGGGTGGACACCACCGGAAACCGCTTGAGCAGCTTCATGCTCGCGGCGTCATAGACGTCGATCTGGTTGCGGGCGAGGCCGGCGACCGTCAGGACCTTGCCGTTCGGGCTGAAGCCCAGCTGGTACGGGTCCGCCACCGGCATCCGCTTCTGGATCGCGCCTGTCGCGGGGTCGAGGAACAGCATCTCATTGCCGGCGGTGTCACCGACCAGCAGGCTTTTGCCATCGGGGCTCAGGACCAGATGGTGCGGCTCGCGCAGGACGGGGATGCGGCGCACCTCCTGCTGGGTCGCCATGTCGACGACGCTGATCGACGCCCCGGCCGAGTTGATGATGAAGGCCGCCCCGCCGGCATGCGCGGTCGCGGGCAGCACTAGTACCATCAGAAACAAAATGAGCGCCCGCCGCATGGTCCGGCACCTCCTGGTAAACTGGCCTGTCCCCTACGCCTTTTTTGTCGAATCGGGCAAGGTGGATCGCGGTGCGGAGAACACCGCGGCGGCCAAAGTGAACAGCACGCAGGCGGGGGTGGAGATCAGCACATTGTCGGTGCAGGCATGCACCGCCAGTGCAATGAAGATCAGTCGCATGATCCGGCGGTTGGGGCCTGGAAGGGGGAGAGTCCGGATCCAGACCCAGGCGATGAAGACCAGGATGAGCAAGGCGCGCCCGACCTCTCCGCCCTCGACCTGGATGCGGAGGTACTCGTTGTGGGCGGCCCAGGTGTGCAGCAATCGCGCGACCGGATCGTCTGGGGGAATGATGGCATTGCCGGCGCCCAGGCCCCAGCCGAACCACGGCGACCGGGCGGCGGCGGCTTCGAAGACCGGCCAGAGGATCTCCCGGCCGCTGAGATTGGCCAGGTCGGTGTTCAACAGGTTGAACAGCCGGATCTCGGCCAGATCGCCGGACAGCAGGGCGGCGGGCGGGATGGCGCATGCGATCAGCAGCAGAGTCAGCATCCGCCGGCGTAGGGGAAAGGCGGGGCCGCTGACGAACAGCAAGCTCCCCACCGTGACCGCCGCGGCGCATAGCAGCGGCGCCCGGGCGCCGGTCAGGAGCAGGATCGCGAGATTGACCCCGAGCAGCGCCAGGGTCATCGAACGCCCGTCGCGCCAGAGACCGATCAAACCGGCGTAGATGGCGGGCAGGCAGACATTGGCGAGGAAGGCGGGATGCCCCAGCCCGGCCAGCCGCATGCCGCCGCTGTCGACGAACAACGGGCGCACCCCCGCCATTGCGAGGATGCCGCCGCCCAGCACCGCGGCCAGCGGGCACCAGGGAATGACGCGGATCATCGTGCTGGCCCAGGCTGGCCGCAGCCGGACAAAGCCGAACGCGAAGGGCGCAACGGACCCGATCAGGGAGCGTAGG
>CAIUPC010000349.1 GCA_903900905.1 uncultured Acetobacteraceae bacterium | reverse complement strand
GTCGTGGATGCCGACCTCCGTCGGCATGACGGCGTTGGGGCGCTGCCGGTGAGTCAATGTCAACACGGGCCTGTATAAATTGCACCATGACCGTCGCCGATAAACCGGCTCCACCGCCATAAATCGGCTCCCGGTTAAGAGTTTGTAAACCTTTCTCAGCCAAACTGCCTCACGCCAACCAGCGTGAGGCCCCCATGGATACGAACGCTCTCCATCAACAGGACCCTATCGGCGGTTGCTTCGCCGTCGATCTCACCCGTCCCCTGCCAGGGGCGGGTGGTGGTCTGGACGCATTTGGCGTCACCGATTTGCGCTCGGGCCGAACCGATCTCATGGCGGTCGCGGTCTTACCCGGCGCGCCGGCGCGGTTTGATATCATGCGGGACCTGACCGAGGGCTGCGCCGGTTTGCTCGGCCCGCTCGGCTTCGGCCCTGGCCCGCGGCCGGATGGCACGCATGGCCTTTATACCATCTGTCCCGCCCCGCCGGGCCCGCCCGTGAGCCTGCATCTGAAACCCTGGACCGAGGCGGCATTGATCGCCCAGGTGCTCCGGCCCGCGGCGCAGGTTCTGACGCATCTCGCCACCAAAGGCGTGACCCACCGCGCGATCCGCGCCAACAATGTCTTTGCCGCCGGCCCCGGGCAAAAAATCACCCTTGGCGCCGGCTGGTCAGCGCCACCCGCGATGCACCAGCCCGGCGCATATGAACCCTTCTACAGCCTGATGTGTGATCCCGCCGGCCGCGGCAACGGCAGCATCGCCGATGATGTCTATGCGCTCGGTTGTCTGCTGGTGGCACTGGCCGCCGGGGCGGAGCCGATGGCCGGGTTGGATGACGCCGCCGTGTTGCGCCGCAAGCTCGATCTCGGGAGCTTCGCCGCCCTGACCGGCGGCGTGCGGCTGCCCCCGCTGATCACCGATCTGGTCCGTGGCATGTTGGCGGAGGATCCGGTTCACCGGCCGACTCCGGCGATGTTGCTCGATCCCGCGGCGACGCGGGGGCGGCGGGTGGCAACGCGGCCATCGCGCAGGGCGCAGCGGGCCTTGAATATCGGCGGGGTCAGTGTCTGGGATGCCCGCGGCCTCGCGGTCGCCTTCGGGCAGGAGCCGGAGGCCGCGACTCGTGCTTTGCGCGATGGGCAGATAACGCATTGGCTGCGGCGCGGCCTGGCCGACGCCACGCTCTGCGCCCGGGTGGAGGAGTTGGTTCGGCACCGTGGCGCGGAACCCGCAGATGCACGGGCGGCCGATACGATGCTGGGCATGCGGGTGGTGGCGGCGGCGGAACCGCTGGCGCCGATTTGCTGGGGCGGCCTGGCCTTTTGGCCGGATGGGCTGGGTCCGGTTCTGGCGGCCCATGCTGCCGAATCAGCTTGTCTTGCTTTGCTCGAAGAAGCCGTCATCGCCGAAGCCCCCAGTATCTGGGCGTCGATGCGCGAAGATCATGGGGATAGCTTTGCCATCCGAACCGGCGCGCGGGCGAACCGTGCGCTTCTGCGGGTCCGTGCCCCCGCGGGGGGCATGCGGCGGTTGGTCTATGCCCTCAATCCTCTCCTGCCGTGTGGCGGCGTGCTGGGGGCGGCGCATTGCGTTCCGTCCATCGCCACCATCGCCCCCGCGATGGAAGCCGTGGCGCGTGACGGCGGGCATCCCTTCGACGCTGATACGCTCGCTTTCATCGCCGCCCGGTCAGGGCGCAGCCTGGACATGGAAGCCTTTATCCTCGCCACCACCCAGGACGGTCCTCTGGCCTGGCTCCGTATCCTGGCGGAAATACAGGCGCGTCATCCGATCGGGCCACTGCCGGCATTGGCGCGCTACGCAGTGGCGCAATCAGGGCCATTGCTGACCCGCTGGCACAACAGGGATCAACGTCGGGCGGTCACGGCGGAACTGGCGATACGCGCGGAGGCCGGGTTTTGTGCCCCGATGATCGCGTTGCTGGACGATCGCCCGGGTTTGGAGGCGGACGCGCTGGGTGTGCTTGAAGCCGTCACCGCGCGCGCAAACCTGGACGCGGCCTTGGCCGCCATCGCGCAAGGGGCGGAGGCCCGGGTGCTGGCAGCTGAACAGTATGGTCAGGAGATTGCCGCGGGACTCGGGCTGACCGCGCTGGCCGGGACCTTGTTGGCAACGGTGCTCGGGTGATGGCGGGGCAGGGGAGGGCGCTGATCTGGGCGCAGGGACTGGCATGCGGCGGCCTGGTGGCCATGGCGCCAGGGGTATCGTTGCTGCTGGCGGTTTTACTGGCGCCAGGCATCCTGGCGTTGGCCCTCGATCGGCTTCAGGGCAAGCCCCTCGCGCGCGCTGTTCTGATCGGCGGTGCGGCCCCCTGCGTGGGGCCAATAATGCGTCTTTGGGCAATGGGTGGCGGGGATTCCGCGTTGACCGGTCTGGCGGACCTGGAGGTGCTCTGCGCGGCCTGGGGCGCCGGCGCGGCGGGATGGCTGTGCTCGGTGAGCCTGCCGCTGGTGGTGCGGCTGGTGCTGGACGGGATGAGCCGGTCCCGCGCCGCCAGGCTGCGGGCGGAGCGGGACGAGCTGGTCAGGGCCTGGGGGCTGGACGATCCCCCCGGACGGCAGGTCAGTGACTGAGGGTGCCGCGGGTCAATGACTGAGGGCCAAGGGGGCGGTTGCCAAGGGCGCGGTAGCCAGCGCCGCAGACGCCGCCCGCCGATCCGAGACTTCCTGTTTCATGGCCTTTTGCAGCTTTTCGAAGGCGCGGACTTCGATCTGGCGGACCCGCTCGCGGGAGATGTTGTAGTCGTGCGAGAGAGCCTCCAGTGTCGCTGGCTCGTCTTTCAGGCGGCGTTCGATCAGGATACGCCGTTCCCGCTCATTCAGGGTTTGCAGCGCGTTGTTCAGCAGGGCCTGACGTCCGGTCGCTTCCTCCCGTTCGGCCAGGACGGTTTCCTGGCTATCGGAGTCGTCGACCAGCCAATCCTGCCACTCGCCTTCGCCTTCCTGACGGAGCGGCGCGTTCAGGCTGTTATCGGGCGCGGCCAGACGCCGGTTCATGCTGATCACATCCTGTTCGGGCACGTCCAGCAGGTGGGCGATCTTACCCACCTGTTCGGGCTGCAGGTCGCCGTCTTCGAAGGCCTGCATCTGGCCCTTGAGGCGGCGCAGGTTGAAGAACAGCTTCTTCTGCGCGGCCGTGGTGCCCATTTTCACCAGCGACCATGAATGCAGGATGTATTCCTGGATGGCGGCACGGATCCACCACATCGCGTAGGTTGCCAGGCGAAACCCGCGCTCTGGGTCGAAGCGCTTGACCGCCTGCATCATGCCGACATTGCCTTCGCTGATCAGCTCACCGACCGGCAGCCCGTAGCCGCGGTAGCCCATGGCGATCTTGGCGACCAGGCGCAGGTGGGAGGTGACGAGCTTATGAGCCGCCGCAGTGTCCTCGGTATCGCGCCAACGCTTTGCCAGGGACAGTTCCTCGTCCGGGGCGAGCATCGGAAATTTGCGGATGTCTTGCAGATACCGCGACAGATTGCCGTCGGGGGCCATATTAATGACAGAAGCAGCCATGACAGACTCCTAACGCCGGCCGATCCTGACTTGCCCTGGGCGGTCCTGGCCCGTTATGGCGCAAGGGGTGGTTCGGCACGTGGCCTGGCCCGTATTGCAGGGGCCAGAAACCGGATTGGATGAGGGAGGGGTCTTGCGGTCCCGGGCACCCACCCCAATCTAGGCAGCGTGGCGTCCGGACGTCCCCGTCGCGACAGGTCATCCACCCGTTGCGATAAGGGGAGTTTATACCGGACCGGAGCGGTCCTGTCAAGATTACTAACTGATTAACAACGAGACAGGTTAGCGCGGCCGCCCGCTGGATTCTTCCAATGCGGTGATCAATCCCTCCATGTCCGGCGGGATCGGGGTCTCGAAACTCAGTGCCATGCCGGTCCTGGGATGGGCGAATCCAAGCCGCGCTGCGTGCAGGGCCTGGCGCGGGAAATCCAGCAGCAGACCGCGTGCCGGCTCGGTCAATGAACGCGCTGTGGCGGGAATGCGGCGCAGGTAGAGCGGGTCACCCACCACGGGATGCCCGGCCTGCGCCATATGCACCCGGATCTGGTGCGTGCGTCCGGTCGCGAGCCGGCATTCCAGCAGCGCCACGGAGGTACCCCAGGCGCGCATGACCCGATAACGGGTGAGGGCGTATTTGCCGCCATGCCCGACCACGGCCATGCGCTTGCGATCCCGTTTGTCGCGGCCGATCGCGCCCTCGATCTCTCCGGTCGTGGACGCCGGGACGCCCCAGCACAACGCACGATAGGCGCGGTCCAGGTCACGAGCGGCGAAAGCCGCGGTCAAGACGTCGTTGGCAAGCTGGGTCTTGGCAACCACCATCACGCCGGATGTGTCCTTGTCGAGCCGATGGACGATACCCGGCCGCTTCTCCGCCCCGATACCGGTGAAACCCGGGCCACAATGGGCGAGCAACGCGTTGACCAGCGTGCCATCGAGATTGCCGGGCGCGGGGTGCACCACCAGACCGGCAGGCTTGTCGAGGACGATAAGGTCCTTGTCCTCATACAAGATGTCGAACGGAATGACCTGCGGCAGCGGCCGGGCCGATACCGGGGCCGGGACGTCAAGCGTGTAAACCGCCCCGGCCCGGGCTGGTTCAGCCGGGGCGGTCACCACTGTGCCATCGCGCCGCAGCCGCGCTTCCTCTATCAGCGCCTTGACGCGGGAGCGGGAGAGGCTGCCAAACGCCTCCGCCAGACAGGCGTCGATCCGTTTGCCGGCTTCGTCGGGCGTGGCGGTATGGCTGAGCGGGCCGGAGACGTCTGTGAGATTGGACATGAGCAGGGCTTAACGCGGTTTGCCGCGGGTGGGAAAGGTGAAGTGCGATGAGTGATTCGATAGGCAGCGGCATGCGGGCGGTGAAAATCGCCGCGGCCGTGATGGGCGTGCTGATTGTTATCGGCACCGTGGTGCTGGCCGTGATGATCGCCCGGCGCCCGGCGCCCGTGGCGGAGAATGCCGCGGTGCCCGCTGTTTCATCCCCAGCCAGCACACGCGAACCCGCCGGCACCACCATCGTCACCATCACGGCCGCCGGTGATCGGCTGGCGGTGCAACTGCGCGGTGGCGGCCCGGATCGGGTGGTGTTCGTCGATCCCGCGACCGGAACCGTGACGGGGCGCTTTTCTCCGCAACCTTAGTGAAACAGGGGCTTGAGGTACCGAGGGTTCCGGCGTAGAAGGCGCGCCTTGGCCGATGTCCCGTTCGTCTAGAGGCCCAGGACAGTGCCCTCTCACGGCACCAACAGGGGTTCGAATCCCCTACGGGACGCCAATTCATCAATCGATTAAATCCGCATCGGCTTTATAAGCCGCCCGCCGGCGCGCCTACCCTTGTGTGTCCTGGATGCGCGTTTCAATCCGCGCATGCATCGCCGCCGCGCGCGGAGGTGCCGTCAGACCCGGGAACCCGCAGCACGGCCCCCTCGAAATTCTGAGTTATTATCTTCGGATAATGGAGCGCCGCCTCCGTGACCTGCGTAGTTTCCGAGTCTGCCAGCCCCCTGTCACGGCAATTACGGTTCGCGCCATGACCCGGTCCAGACAGATAGGGATCGGCTCATGCCAGCAGAACCAGGCTGGCCTTTTGCCATGATCGATCCATGTAAAGGAATGTGCGATGCAAGCGCTCGTCTATGCCGGACCAGGAAAGAAGGCTCTCGAAAAACGGCCGATGCCGGCTATGTCGGCGCCGTCCGATGCAATCGTCCGAATGACCAAAACCACGATCTGTGGCACCGATCTCCATATCCTCAAAGGCGACGTTCCCACCTGCCATCCCGGCCGTATTCTCGGTCACGAAGGCACTGGCGTCGTGGAGTCCGTTGGGGCGGCGGTGACCGCGTTCAAAGCCGGGGATCGTGTCCTGATTTCCTGCATCAGCGCCTGCGGAAAATGCATGTATTGCCGCAAGCTTATGTATTCGCACTGCACCACCGGCGGCTGGATCCTGGGCAACAGTATCGATGGCACCCAGGCCGAATTCGTCCGCATTCCTTACGCGGATACCAGCCTGTATCCCATTCCGGACGGCGCTGACGAAGAAGCACTGGTGATGCTGAGCGACATTCTGCCAACGGGGTTTGAGTGCGGCGTCCTGAACGGCCGCGTGCAGCCGGGGAACACCGTGGCGATTGTCGGATCCGGGCCTATCGGTCTGGCCGCACTGCTGACGGCGCAGTTCTATTCTCCAGCGGAGATCATCATGATTGACCTGGATGACAATCGCCTGGAGGCCGCCCGCCGGTTTGGCGCGACCGCGGTGGTCAACAGCAGCGCCGGTAATGCGGTCGAAACGGTGATGAAAATGACCGGCAACCGCGGCGTCGATACCGTGATCGAGGCAGTCGGACTCCCGGCGACGTTCGAGCTGTGCGAGAAGATTGCCGCACCCGGCGGCACCATCGCCAATATCGGTGTTCACGGCGCCAAGGTCGATCTCCATTTGGAAAATCTATGGGATCGCAACATCACCATCACCACGCGGCTGGTCGATACCGTCAGCACGCCGATGCTGCTTAACAGCCTGCGATCAAACAAGATCGATCCGAAGCTGCTGATCACGCACCGGTTCAAACTGGACCAGGTAATGGACGCCTACGAAACTTTCGCCCATGCCGCCCAGACCCGTGCGCTGAAGGTCATTATCGAAATGCATTGAGAATTAGGAAGGCAGAGGCCCCCGCCGGCCTGGTGCCGGTGGGGGCCGTTGGAGAAGCCTCGTCAGAGCCTGCCGGCCATACCAATGTCGCTGTAATAACTGTTCAGCCGGCGCTCATACGCCTGATCGACCGTTGTGGCCGCGTCGTAGACCGGACTGTCTTTGACAACCTGCCGGTCCACGGTCAGATTCATCAGCCCCTGAGTCCAATCGATTGTCGCCGCCGATGCCGGCGATATCAGGACATGCTGTCCCGGCCACCAGTTTTTCGTGTCGGCCACCAAAAAGCGGATGGCCCAATCGGTATCTTCGATCAAAAAATTCTGGACATGGCCGATTTCACCGTCAGTGGCATGAATATGATATCCGATCACTTCCGCGACGCTGCGCAGATGCGGATCGCCATCATTCAAACGGCTGCGCGCGATCTCGCGTTCGCGTTGGTCGGCGGTCGCTCCGATCCAATCGTCGCCGACATAACCGTAACCGCCCATGAAAAAGCTGTTGTCCCAATACGGGCGCCAGCCGTAATAACCGTAAATATTGGTCTCCTCCTGGCGGGACACGGGGCGGTCCGACAAAATATCCGGGCTGTCTTTGATTTGCTGCTTCGTCAATCGGACGGCGAATTCATGCTGCGCCGGATTGGGGTGACCCAGCACCGCCGGTGGCAAGAGCACCTTGCGGCCAGGCAGCCAATGACCGGTATCGACAACCAGCCACCTGATTTGCCAGGTATGGTCATCGAACAGGAAATCACTCACGGTGCCAAGATGACCATCTGTCGCGATAACAGAATAGTCGGTTAATCCAGATGCGGTCCACAACATCGATCACTCCATTGGTTGGGGCGGGGAAGCCGGTCGCTTCACGCGGTCAGATCATGCATCGCCATGAAGGTCCGGTACAAAACACGAGGATCGAAGACCCCTTTATAAACCGCGGGCGGTTCGCGATTGAGGCCAAGCATCTGGTAGACCGCGGTCTGAGCCGACCGTATCGAATATTCAACGGTGAAGACGACGTCATCCGGCAGCTCACAAAATTGTCCGATGAAACCGAGATTTTGCGATCCGGCCGGTATCACAGCAGGACGATCACCCTTCGCACGCGGCATGAACTGGCTGGTGATGAACGGCATCATGCAGGGGATGCAGATCGTGGTTTCGAGTATTCGCTTCGTATCTTCGCCCACCCGCAGATGGCCAAGAATTTCGGTCATGATCTCGCGGCCCGTGCATTCCGTCATTGGCTTTTTGACGAAGTCTCCCGGTTGGTCCACCGATAAGCCATACCCCCACAGGACATTGGCATCGTCCGGCTGGCCGATAATATGCGGCTGATAGGGGACAACGATTGAGGCCAACCAGCCGGAATCGGCGAAGGTAATCAAGCCGCCTTCCCCGGGCACGTTGCCGGTGAAGTCCCGGATAATGCGCAGCAACGCCGGATCATGCATGGTCGCGGTGAATGACACCCATTTCGACTCATCGATCCGGTCATAAAACACCTCCGGATGCCCGAAGGCGGGGCGGCCGGTTGCGATCTTTTTCCATAATGCCCAGCTGTGAGCCTGTGATTTGTCGAGTGTTGCTGCTGCTTTGTCCATTCCGCCCAGGCTGGAGGCGTCCGTCATGGATCCCAACGTCAACAATACGACATCGCCGGCAGCGACAGCTATGTCTCCGGGAACCCCCGCACGTTCGAACAGAATGCGCGTGACCGCCGTCTGGTCGGCTGTCTCGGTCAGTTGCAGATCTGTCACCCGCGTGCCCATGGTAAACGTGACCCCGCGTTCGTCGAGCCATTTGCGCAACGGGCGGACCATGGAGTCATATTGGTTATATTGGGTCCGCATAATGCCGATGAGCCGGTTGAAACCTCCGACCATATGGGCAAACCGCAGCAGATAGCGTTTGAATTCCACCACGCCATGCCAGGGCTGAAACGCGAAGGTCGTGCACCACATGGTCCAGAAGTTTGTTTTGAAGAACGCATCGTCGAACTGATCAGAAATGCGGCTGCGGCCCAGGATCGACTCCGGTTCGGCCGCCAGACGGGCGATGTTCAGAATATGGCGTTCGCTCAGGCCGAAGGCCGGTGCGGTTTCGCGGTGGCCGTCGCGCACCAGGCGCGACTTCGATGCGGTGTGCATCGTCTCGTTCCACGCCATGATGTCTTGCGTAACGGTCCCGGATCCACTCAATGCCGGGATCGAGTCGAACAGCGCGAACGTGCACAGATATTTACTTTCGAACATGCGTCCGCCGCGCAGCACATATCCCGCCGCGGACGAGCCGGACGCGTCGAGGCTGCCACCGATCTTGTCGAGATCCTCCAGGATTGTGATATGCGCGCCAGGTATGTCGCCATCACGGATCATGAACGCCGCCGCGGCCAGGGAGGCGATGCCGCCGCCAATAAGCCAGATCTTTGATGTATTTCTGTCAATTGCATGGTCAGGCATGGGGCGTCCCTGTGCTAACTTAAATGGGCAGCGTCATCGTGGCCGGGCTCAAAATCCGTGTCGTGATCGGGGTCTTGTTTCGCCCCGCGGTCGTACCTGGCGCACGCGCGTGATAACCGCGAGACTGCGATCATGCCTGCGGGTGGCGAGGTCAGTGGACGTTTCCTACCGGCATCGGATGCGGCCAGCCTGGTTGTCGGACCAAAGCGCCGCAAGCGATCCCGGATCACTGCTCAGTGGCGGGGCTGATCAGCGGGGTCTCTGAATGGCGCGCTCAGGGTCGGTGTTCTTTCAAACTCAGCCGCTGGGTCGTCGTCATAGATTGGCCACGCGACAACGGAGCTATCTCTCATTGACGCCCGGTCATCGAACCACCGGTTTATCGCCCGGCCATCTTCGACGCGTTCCAATTTGGCGCGCGTGCCATGGTCAGTGTGCCTGTATTCCATCACGATCTCCACTGTGGCGTCGCCAGCCTTTCACGCGGCTCTCAGGTGCCGGGTAGGCTGGTCCTTCAGCAGGATGATTGAGGGCCCGATACCAGGGTAGTCTCGGAAAGTACCTGCAATTGGCCGGGGTCGGCGGACCTGGCCGGGATACTGGCAGCGGCCGTGACAGAGCGGCTGCCTGGCCGTAAGTATTTTCCGATCCTGAAACAGCGCCGGGAAAGGCAGTATTTTTCACTGCTGCAATCGGCGCTGGGACAAGGGGCAATCATGACGGGATCATCGGAACAATCGCTGCACCATGCGGCCGCGGCCGGGCATCACCAGCAAGCGGCCCGGTTTCATCGGGAAGCCTCCCGGCATTACCAGATTGGCAAGGACTATGCCCATGCTGCTCATAAGGCGCTGACCGCGCATGGTCATGCGTTACGGGCCCAGGAGCATGGGCAGGCGGCGAGCGCAGCGTACGCGGCTCATGAGGGTAACCCTGTGCCAGCCTATCTGAGCCGGACCAATGGTGCGTCTGTTTCAACCGCCGTGGCTACGCCGATCATTCTGAGCGCACTGAAACACCATGAGGTCGCCGCCGGACATCATGACGCCGCCGGGGACCACCATGCGCGCGCCGAAAGTCATAGCGATGCCGGGCATTTCGTCCGGGCTTGCCTTGCGACCAAGGAAGCCATCAAGCACGGCGCCCATGGACTGTTTCACGCGGAACAGGCGAGCATGCATCATATGGAGCATTATGGCGCTCACCCCTCTGCCGAACTGGCATGATTCAGAGCCGTTGGCGACCGGGTACAAAGCGGACGCCGGCGATCTGCGCATTCTCGACGGGACGCCCATATTCTCAAAAAATTATATCAGATCGAATCCGCACGGTCTAATGTGTGGTCTCATATCGATATTTAGCGGTTGGATCTGATCGCAACCCGCTATCCGATAAGGGGCGCGAAAATCGCCTTTCGGCACAACGAGCCTTGGTTTATCCTGGGCTGAATTTCCGCAATCGGCCGGGTTCAGACCACCGTGACCGGTAACATCACCCACTGGAAACTATCGAGGGTCGAGATGAAACGGGTATTGGTTTATTTATCGACCCTGTTCGTATTTCTGGCCCTGGATGGGCTTTGGCTCGGTCTTGCGGCCGGGTCCTTCTATTCGGATATTCTTGGTGATCTGATGGTGGACCGGTTTCGGATCGTACCCGCGGCGCTTTTCTATCTTCTGTATATTTCCGGGATCGTCGGATTCGTGCTGCCGCTGGCGCGCCAGAAAGGCAATATCGGGGCCGCGGCGGCATATGGCCTGTTTTTCGGATTATGCGCCTACGGCACCTATGACCTTACCAATCAGGCGGTGTTGCGGGTCTGGACATGGCAACTGACCGCCATCGACATGGCCTGGGGTGCGTTTGTGACGGCGGCCGCATCGGTCACGGGCGCCTGGGTTGAACGCGCCCGGCGTTGATCGCGGCTGGTTCGGTCAGCCCGGTCGCCAGAAGGCCCAGAAAAGCGAGCAACAGGGCAACACTAACGCCATTCAACCACACAATCGCGCCACAGGCAGTCCCGGCGCAGGCGAAAGGCGACTCATGATAACGGCCGTGCAGTGCCACGCCGGCAAGCATTGGCAATGCGAGGCAGGCAAATAACGCCACCCTCTCGCCACGCCGGAACACAAGCGCCGCCAGGGTGATGCATGGCAGGAAAAACAAGGCCGTGCCCGATGCTTCCCCCAAAATCCACGTGCAAAACACAGTATTGCCCGTGCCCGCGACGACCAGCAGGACCCGGCCCCAGGTGCCGTTCCATCGGTTGACCGCGGGAACCGCGAGAAATACCGGGAAAGAGCACAGGGTCAGCCATGCCCCGTCCCGCATCGTGCCGCCTGACGCGCCGAGGAGGTACAGGGGATAAAACGGCGTGTTCCACGCAAGCACCAGGCCCACGAGATTGGCGGCCGCGACCCGTGCGTCGTCTGACGCCGCGTACCGCCGGAAGAAGCTCACCGGGGATTTCATGTCATGGCACCGGTGCGAGCCGGTAATGGCTGACTCCCCAGGCGGTCCCATCGGCATGGCCGAACAGCCCGGCGACCGCCAGGAAGAATAACCGCCAACGCCGCCCCCAGAGCAGGGCATTTTCCCCGTACACGTCGCGCAGGATGGCACGGATCTCGATGATATTCCGATCGTAATTGGCCAGCCATGCCTCAGCCGTGCGCTGGTAGTGCCGGCCATCCCATCGCCAGTCCTCCTCCACCGCGAAAATATGAGGGAAGCAGCGGACCAGGCCGTGGCTGGGCATGATGCCGCCGGTAAAGAAATGCCGGGCGATCCAGTCGGCCGGATCATCCCGATCAAAGCGGTACGGTGCCGCTTCATGCGAGAAAATGTGCAGAAAAAGCCGGCCGTCTGGCTTCAACCAGGTGCGCACCCGCGATAGCAGCGCCTCCCAATTTGCCATGTGTTCGAACATTTCGACGGATACGACGCGATCAAAACGCTCGGATATCGCGAATGTGTTCATATCAGCCGTAATGACGGTCAGATTGGTCAATCCGCGCGCATTGGCAGCCGCCATGATGTGATCGCGTTGCGGGCTTGAGTTGGACACCGCCGTGATATGCGCCATCGGATAATGCGCGGCCATCCATAGTGATAATGACCCCCAACCGCAGCCGAGTTCAAGAATCGCCTGCCCATCCCGAAGATCCGCGTGGACACAGGTGGCGTTCAAAGCATTTGTCTCCGCCTGTTCCAGGTTATCGGATGCGCGCTCATACAGGCAGCTCGAATATTTGCGGTGTGGACCCAGAACGAGGCCAAAAAACGCGGCCGGCAATTCGTAGTGTTGCGCGTTGGCCGCATCCGTATGTTCGGCAATCGGATGGGATCTCATGCCGGACGCGAATGACGCTTCCATATCCGGCACCACGGCGCCTATCCGCCGATGGGTGCGTCCAACCAGCTGCGCGATGCCGAGGCGGAGCAGTGCATCGGGAACCGGAACCCGTTCCAGCATCGATGTCGCGGTGGCGATCATGTTCATGCTCAATCCTCGCGTCGGGGTGGCAACGGAAAGAAGGCGCTCGTACGCCGCTGGTAGGCGCGGTAGGCGTCACCGCGTGAGCGCAGCATGACCTGCTCCAGCAGCGGAATGCCGGACACATGCACCAGCAGCCAATACATCATCACCGGTGCGGCGATCGCCAGCAGGCTGATGGGCCATGCGGTGTTGAAGGCGAATACGGGCCAGGCGCACCAGCCGAGAAATTCGAAGAAATAATTCGGGTGCCGCGACCATGCCCAAAGACCACGGTCACAGACGCGGCCCGCGTTCGCCGGATCCGCCACGAACCGGGCGAGGTCTCTGTCGGCCAGGGCCTCCCCGACAAGCGACACCGCGATGACCGCCGCCGCGACAAAGTCCGTCCATTGCCAGGCCGGCGCGGGATTTCTCGCCGCCAGCATCATCGCCACCACCAGTGGCCATGCCGCGGCGGCCTGGATCATCAGGAGCCAGAACAGCCGGCCCTGAAACCGTGCCCCCCAGTCCCGGCGGAAACCGGCGTAGCGCGCATCCTCCGGCCGGGATCGCACCCTCGCACGCAAATGCAGGCCAAGCCGCATCGCCCACAATGCCGTAAGCGCCGCGACGGTGATCTGGCGTGCCGGTAACCCAACCGCCGGGAAGGGTGCCAGCGCGCCCGCCAGCGCCACGCCGCCGACAGCGAAGGTCCAGAACACATCGACCCACCCCGCGTTGCCCACGCGCTTCTGGAAGGCCCAGGCGGCAGCCATGGCGAGGCTCA
Source organism: uncultured Acetobacteraceae bacterium (assembly GCA_903900905.1). Taxonomy (GTDB): domain Bacteria; phylum Pseudomonadota; class Alphaproteobacteria; order Acetobacterales; family Acetobacteraceae; genus Rhodopila. The sequence continues at coordinate 5,568 of CAIUPC010000349.1, read as the reverse complement.
GCCCGGCACCCTGGGCAAGGATCAGCGGGATCATGATATGGCCTTGGGTTTGGCGATCAGCGATCCAATATCCTCGGAGTGCGGCCGCATGTGATGGTGTTTGGAGCAGGTCGTGTTGGTCATAGCAATTGAAACGTGCCACGGAGCTGTTTGGATCATCAGCTGATGGGGTGATCCAAACCGGCTTGAGATGCGTTTGACCAAAATGATCAAGCCGGACTCCGTCCTGCCATTGAGATCGGAATGAGAGTGCGATGCGAATGACAGGGACGAATTCCAGGGATGGCGGCCGGGCCCCCCTCGACATCGCGGTGGTTGGCTCCGGCATCGCCGGCATGGCCTGCGCCTGGCTCTTGTCTGAACGGCATCGCGTGACGATGTATGAAAGCGCCGAGCATATCGGTGGTCACGCGAATACGGTGGAGATCGCCGGCAAAGCCGGTTCCTTGCCCGTTGATACCGGTTTCATCGTTTATAACGAGGCAACCTATCCCAATCTGACGGCGTTGTTTCATCACCTCGGTGTACAGACCGAGGAATCGGACATGTCGTTCGCTGTTTCACGGGATGAGGGTCGTTTGGAATATGCCGGGACCAACCTGAACGGCCTGTTCGCGCAAAAGCGGAATTTAGTGCGGCCGCGCTTTTGGGGCATGCTGGGCGATCTGCGGCGTTTCTACCGCGAGGCGCCACGCGATCTCCCTCGGCTGGAACACGCGTTGATCACGCTGGATCAGTATTTGCGTGATGGCCGTTATGGGGCGGCCTTCCGCGATGACCATTTGCTGCCCATGGCGGCCGCCATCTGGTCCTGCGCGCCCGGTGACGCCGGCCAGCAACCGGCCGCGGCGTTCATCCGATTTTGTGAGAACCACGGACTGCTGCAAATCTCGCATCGGCCGATCTGGCGGACGGTAAAGGGTGGGAGTCGTGAGTATGTCCGGCGTTTGACGGGGCGTTTCGCGGATCGCATCCACACCGCCCGGCCCGCCCTCGCGGTGGAGCGGTTTGAAAACGGGGTGCGGGTGCGTTCGACCGCCGGGGCCCAGACTTACGACCATGCCATCCTGGCCTGTCACGCCGACCAGGCGCTCAGGCTGCTCGGCCGGGGCACGACCCCGCAAGAACAGGCGATCCTCGGGGCCTTCCGCTACACAAACAACGTCGCGGTCCTGCATACCGACGAAACCCTGATGCCTAAGCGGCGATCTGTATGGGCGAGTTGGAACTACCTCGGCGCCGGCGGCACCGCGCATCTGCGGACCCGCCCATGCGTGACCTACTGGATGAACCGCCTGCAACCGCTCGGGGGCGCCACACAGTATTTCGTGACGCTCAATCCACCACGGCCGCCACGTCCCGGAACGCTGCTCCGCACTGAAAATTACGAGCATCCGGTGTTCGATGCCGCTGCCATCCGGGCGCAAAGACAGCTGTGGTCCCTGCAAGGGGAGGGCGGATTATGGTTCTGTGGCGCCTATTTCGGGGCGGGGTTCCATGAGGACGGGCTTCAGGCCGGGCTCGGTGTCGGCGAGCAACTGGGCGGTGTCAGGCGGCCTTGGACCGTCCCAAACGAGTCCGGACGCATCTGGTTGCAAACGCGCGGGCCGCAGGAAACCGGGACGAGGACCAGCGCGTGAACGCGCACAGTCCGCCCGGCTTTGATGCCCTTTCACCCCCGGTGCCGGGGGGCGGCTCCGCCATTTATGCCGGAACCGTGGCGCATCAGCGGATGCGGCCCAAGCGCCATCGCCTGCGGTACCGGGTTTTTTCCCTGCTGCTGGATATTGACGACCTCCCCGGTCTTTTTCATCGGCTTCGTCTTTTTTCGCATCGCCGGTTCAATCTGTTCAGTTTTGACGAACGGGATCATGGCGATGGCGCCGGCACATCCTTGCGCGCCTGGGCGGAAGCGCAGCTGAGCCGCGCCGGGATTGATATCGACGGCGGGCGCATTCAGCTGCTGGCGATGCCGCGGGTGCTTGGTTATGGTTTCAACCCGATCAGTGTCTGGTTCTGCTATCACCGGTCCGGCCACCTGGCTGCCTTGATGCACGAAGTCCACAATACGTTCGGCGATCGACACACCTACCTCATTCCCGTCGGCGCGGACGTCGATCCAAGGAATATCAACCAGTCCTGTGCCAAAAATCTGCATGTCTCCCCCTTCATGAGCATGGACATGCAGTACGACTTCCGCGTTCACGCGCCCGATGACCGTCTGAGCCTCGCGATCCGGGGGCGGGACGGGGACGGCCCGCTGATTGTCGCGGTCCTGGCGGCCCGGCGCAGGGAACTGAGCGATGCGGCTTTGATCCGTATTTTCTTTGAAACACCGCTGCTGACCCTGAAAGTGATCGCCGGCATCCATTGGGAGGCCGTGCGCCTGTGGTTCAAGGGCTTGCGGCTGCACGCCCGGCCCGCGCCGCCGGATCTGGCGGTGAGTATTGCCGGCGCAAAGCCCATGGCAGCCACCGATCCCGCGCCCGCCGGATGGCCCGCGGAAAGACATGTGGCTTGAGGAGCACCAATCGATGTCTGAATTCGTGACCGTGTCCCCAAACCAGGCCGGCGCCCTGACCGGACAACGCCATGGCCCGGCCCTGTCTCTCGCGCGGCGCTTTCTGATGCATCTCGCTTGTCAGGTCGATCATGGGCAGCTGCTCGTCAGCATGCCATCGGGGGAGATGATCCATCGGGCCGGGCCCAGGCCCGGGCCCAATGCGCAGCTGAACCTGCTCCGCTGGCGGGCCATCTGGCGCTTGCTGGTGGGCGGGGATATCGGCTTCGCCGAAGCCTACATGGATGGCGACTGGTCCACGCCCGACCTGACAGCGCTGATAGAACTCGCCGCGCTCAACCACGCGACAATGATGCCGTCCTTGAATGGATCGCGCGTCGTGCGCGTTCTGAACCGCCTGTTGCATTTGCGCCGCAACAATACCAAACGGCGCAGCCGGCAAAATATCCAGGACCATTATGACCTGGGCAACCCGTTCTACGCGGCCTGGCTCGATCCCGGCATGTCCTATTCGTCCGGCTTTTATGCGCGGGCCGAGACGACCCTGGAACAGGCGCAGCAGGCGAAACAGGACCTGGTGATCGACGCGCTGGCGCTGGCAGGCGGTGAGCGTGTGCTGGAAATCGGCTTTGGCTGGGGCGGCCTCGCCACCCGTCTGGCGAGGGAACACGGGTGCCATGTGACCGGCCTGACCCTGTCGCCCGCCCAGCGCAAACATGCCATCGAAACCATGGCTCCATCCTGCGCCCCCGGGTCGGTTGATTTCCTCCTCCGCGATTATCGGGATGCGGATGGGCAATATGACCGCATCGTCTCCATCGAAATGCTGGAGGCCGTGGGAAAGGACTACTGGCCCACCTACTTCGCCACCATCCGGGCGCGATTGCGGCCGGGCGGGGTCGCGGTGTTGCAGGTCATCACCATGGCGGAGGATCGCTATGCCGCTTATGAGCGCGGCGCGGATTTCATTCAGCGCTACATCTTTCCCGGCGGAATGCTGCCGTCGGATACCGCGATGCGGGCGCATATTGCCGGAGCCGATCTTATTCTGGACGATATTAAAACGTTTGGGCCGAGCTATGCCCGCACACTGGCGGACTGGCGGAGCCGTTTTCAACGAGCCTGGCCGCGTTTGACCCGCATGGGCTTTGACGAACAATTCAAGCGCAAATGGGACTACTACCTGTCCTATTGCGAAGCGGGCTTTCGCGCCAAGGCCCTGGATGTCGGCCTGTACCGGTTCCACCGCATGGAGGAGGCAGCCAGGTGATCGGGCGCAGGGCCATCCTGACCGCTGCTGCTCTGCCCGTGATTTCATCACGCGGCGCGCTGGCATCCCCGGAACGATCCAATTTGCGCTTCGCTGTCACGCGCGATGGCAGTTGGATTGGACAGCACACGATTCGCTTCCGCCAGGACAGTACCACCCTTGAGGTCGAGATCGACGTGGACATCGTGGTGCGTCTGGGACCGATCGTCCTCTATCGCTACGCTCTGAAAGGACGTGAGGTCTGGCGGAACGGCGCTTTCGTCAGCCTCGACAGCGCGACCAACGATGACGGCACGCAGTCTCGGGTGAAAGCCATGCGAACCACGAACCATGTCGCCGTCGAGGCTTCGGCCGCATCAAGGGTATTGTTCTCACCCGACGCAATTCCTTTAACACACTGGAACCGTTTGTGTATGGAACGGCCCCTCTTCGATCCGCAGAGTGGGGAGGCAATTGAATCAAGTGTCCTGCTGCGTGGCGAGGACAACGTACCCCTCGCCGATGGCAGCGCGATACGGGCCACGCGCTATTCGCTCGTCGGCAAGGTGGCTTTGGATGACTGGTACGATACCGGCCATCATTGGACCGCGCTACGGGCGCCAGGACGCGATGGGTCCACGATTGAATATCGCCGCGCGTCCTGAGCGGGCCGGGCCTGGGCGGGCTGAGCCTGGGTAGCAATATTTTTCGACCGGGGCGAAAATCCGGAGCATTGTCATGATCCATTCGGCGGCAAGCCTCGTTCATCAGATGTCAGCGGCATCGGCGTTTCAGATGAACACGACACAGACATCGAACCCATGGGAATTTCAATGAACGTTCAGGCCATCACGCACCTCGGGCGCCCCTTCGCCGAGAGTTTGTCATCAGAGCCGTCGGAGATTGATGGTGAAGCAGCCTTCCGTGCCGTTCTGCGGTGGATTGGCGAAGACCCCGATCGCGATGGTTTACGCGAAACACCGGCGCGCGTGGCCCGTGCGTTTCGCGAATATTTCGCCGGCTATGAACAGGATCCTGAGCAGATACTGCGAAAGACATTCGAGGAAATTGACGGCTATGACGAGATGGTCGTACTGCGCAACGTGCCCTTTCAGAGTCATTGCGAACATCACATGGCCCCGATCATTGGCCATGCCTGGGTCGCCTATGTGCCGGATAAACGGGTCGTCGGTATTTCGAAATTGGCACGTGTGGTTGAAGCCTATGCCAGGCGCCTGCAGATTCAAGAACGGCTGACCGCACAAATCGCCAACACCATCGAAAACGTTCTCCAACCCAAGGGCGTCGCCGTGGTGATCAAGGCGGTCCATCACTGCATGCTGTCGCGCGGGGTCAATATTCAGGGCACGGATCTCGTGACCACCCGCACGCTCGGCTGTTTTCGGGATGATCCGGCGGCGAAGCAGGCGTTCTTGTCGATTGTCCAGTAGCGGATGATGCCGGTGATACCAGGGGACAGAAATTTTGACTCCCTGGCCCATGAACCCCGTCATTCCGATGAAGATAGGAAACGAACTATGGACCCCGTCATGCCGATGAAGATCGGCATCCACGCCTTGTCGGTGCCGGATATTGCGAAGTCGTGGATGCCGACCTCCGTCGGCATGACGGGGGACAACGCCGGAACGAATCAGAATTTCAGGTCCCTGGTATGATCGGGTCAGCGACTGACGCTGATACCAATCCTCCTTGATGTTGACGTGCCGGCCACGCCCCACCCGTCATGGCGGGCCCACGGGTCGGGCTGCGCCCGCCCGAGGACAGGCTCCGGCCCGCC
>CAIUPC010000348.1 GCA_903900905.1 uncultured Acetobacteraceae bacterium | reverse complement strand
CGATGTCTCGCTAGGCCTTCGAGCCGCGTCACCAGTTACACGTTTGCGTCCCCGAGGCGGTCGAGAACGCGGCGAAACGGGGCATACTTGGCCTCGGCCACGCACGCCACGTGCCGCTGAGCCAGAAATCGGGTTGGATTTCACACCTTCCGCCATTATTAATTACTATATATTAATATTTTACGCCCTGCCCCGCGAACAGGCTAACGCCCGCCACGTCGCAGCTTCTTTCCTCGGCAAGCTGAGCGGCACGTACGATGTCGCCCAAGCTATCCTGTTCAGCTCCCGCGCCCGCGGTGATCACCGCCCTGACAGCGACCTCGACCTTGCCATCGTGCTGAACGGCCTCCGCGGCGATTTTATCGACACCAAACGGGACATGGCCGTTATCGCCTTCGATATCCTGATGGAAACCGGCACCCTGGTGCAGCCTTTCCCGCTATGGGACGGGGATCTCGCTCACCCCGAGCGGTTCACGAACCCCGCGCTCATCCGGATTATCGCGAAAGACGGCATCCGGCTCGGATGACCCAGGACTTCATAGGTAAAGCGAACAAAGCGCTCGCCTCGGCGCGGCTTCTCCTCAATGCCGGCGACAGCGATGGAGCATGCAACCGCGCCTATTATGCCATGTTCGATGCGGCGATCGCTGCCCTGGTCTGGGTCGGGGCTGCCACGGCCGATAAGCCACCCAGAACCCATAACGGGTTGCTCGGCGCATTTGGGCTTCACCTCGTGCAAACCGGGGAGCTCTCGGTGGAGTTCGGCCGCTCGCTCAACCGTTTGCAGGAACTGAGGCGCACGGGGGATTACCTTTCCGCGCCAGTGCCAACCGATAGGACAGAACGGGCGGTGCAGGAAGCGGAAACCTTCGTGACCGGGGTGCATCAGCCTCTGGCCAGGTCCCGACGCTAAGGCCTCGCACAGACCTCCCCAAACCGGCCAGCGCCAAACACCGCTACGCCCGCCGCACCCCCCAGAACAGCGGGAACGCCGCCTTCACGATGTCCTTGATATCTGACCGGAACGCCGTCGGCTGGAACAGCTGCCCGAGGGGAATGCACGGCAGGGTCTCCAGCGCCCGCATCTGCACCTGGGCGGCGATGGCCTTCTGCGATGCCAAATCCGGGGCGTCGAACCAGGCGGTGCGCAGACGTTCCAGCTCCGGGTCGTCTGGCCAGCCGAACCAGGCCTTGGCGCCGCTGCCGCGGATCGAGAAATTGCCGCCAGGCGTGCTCGCCGCCACGCCCTCAATCTGCGTAATGAAACAGCTCCAGCCGCCCTGGGCCACCGGCTCCCGGTTGGTGCGCCGCGCGACGATCGAGCCCCAGTCCATCGGCTGGAAATCCACGTTCAGGCCGAGCCGGGTGAACAGATCCCGCGCCACCTGCATCATCTGGCTGTACACAAGCCGATCGGTGGCGGCGAGCATGACGATTTTCTCGCCGGCGTAGCCGGACTCCTGGATCAGGCGCTTGGCCAGGGCCTCATCACGCGGGCCGGACAGGACCTCGAGCCCGGCATGGCTCGCCATCGGCTGGCTCTCAACGAAATAGCCGCTCGGTGCCCGGCCGAGGTCGCTCTGGTCGCCGATAACCGAGGCCAGGAACTGCGCCTGGTCGATCGCCGGCAGCAGCGCGCGGCGCAATTTCGGGTTGTTGAACGGCGGCTGCGAGTGATTGAGCGCCAGGACCAGCGGCCAGCCGAAGGGGTCGTTCACCGCGACCGTCACGCCCGGGGATTTGCGCAGCATGGGGCAGAGGTCGATCAGCGGCACCTCGAGCCAGTCGACCTCGCCCTTTTGCAGGGCCGCCGCCGCGGTCGCCGCGTCCGGCTGCACGACCCATTCGACGCGGGGGATGTTCACCGCCTTGCCGCCGGCCAGGAAGCTCGGCGGTTCCTGTCGCGGCACGTAGCCGTCGAAGCGCGCATAGGCGGCGCTGACACCGGAGACCCAGGCCTCGCGCAGGAAACGGAAGGGGCCGGAGCCGATGGCTTCCTTGATTTGCTCGGTGCCGGGGGTGTTCGCCGTCCGCTCCGGCATCATGAAGCAGCCGCGCGCGCCGAGGCCATACAGCATCTGGCTGAACGGCTTTTTCAGGCGGATGCGGAAGCGGCGGTCGTCGAGGGCCTCGATCTCATGCGCCGCGGCCATCAGGGCCTGGCCGAAGGAATCGCGGGAGCACCAGCGCCGGATGGATTGCGCGCAGTCCTTCGCCAGGACCTTTTCGCCGTCATGGAACACCAGCCCGTCGCGCAGGGTGAAGGTCCAGGTCAGGCCGTCGGCTGAGACCTCATGCCCCGCGCACATCTGCGGGTGCACCTGGCCCGCGTCGTCGAGGCCGTACAGCGTGTCGAACACCATGTAGCCGTGGATCGTCGCGACGAGGGCGGTGGTCCAGATCGGATCGATCGCCGAGAGGCCGGCGTTGGGGATGTAGCGCAGGGGGCGGGCCTGGGCGTGGGCCAGCGATGGCGCCATCAGCGCGGGGGCGGCTTTCAGTAGGTCGCGGCGGCGCATGGTTGATCCTCCCGTTTATTGGTCTTGCGATCGGTTGTCGCGTCTTGGGCGTGGGTGGTTTGTATGATTACAGGTCCCGGAGTCTCAGTCGAGCAGCAGGGCCATCAGCAGATTGTGCGACGGGACGGCGAACGGATTGACGACGGTGACGCCGGCCCAGGTGAAGCCGTCCTGCAGGTCCTCGGTCAGCAGCAGCTGACAACCCGTATCGGCCGCCGTGGCGAGCACGATGGCGTCCCAAATCCGCAATTGGTGGTCCACGGACAGGCCGGTGGCCTGCCGCAAAATGGCGGCGGTGGTGTCCGCGACCTCGAACGCGTCCTGCCAGCGGAGGATCGTCTGCTGGGCCAGTTGGCGCGACATGCCTTTGCGCGTCAGAACGCCGTAACACTCCCCCAGAACCTGCACCGGCAGGATCAGCTTGTCGGGTGGAATGGCCGCGATGAGAGCGATCGCGCGCGCCTGGCGGTGTTCGTCATCGAGGCCGGACGCATAAACCAGGATGTTGGTGTCGAGCGCGGCCTTCACTCATACGCCTCATCGCGATCGAACGGGCCGGCATGCATGGCGGGCAGGTCGCGGAGGTGTTCCATCAGGCGCTGCCGGGCGGCTTCCCGCTCCGGCATGGCGGCGGGCACGATGCGCGCGACGGCACGCCCGTGCGATGTCACGACGAAGCTGTCGCCGGCAACGACTTCTCTCAGGATGCGGGAGAAGGCACGGTTTGCTTCCGCGGCGGGGATGGTTTTTTCCATGGGGGGACCAGTGTAGTGAGATGCACTATTATAGGTCACACCTCTTCGCGGACCAAGCCGCGTATGGCAGATGTTGGTGGGTGAGCGGTGGGGCGGTTTCCTACAGCTCCTACATCACTCAGTCAGGAATGGCCGATCAACGGGTGTTAGAACGTAATATCGTTTCTGACCAGAAGGAGTCGGCGCGTCCCCGCTTCACCCATCAGCCAATACCCGCACATACCCGTCAATCACAGACCCAATTCGCTATGCGACCCCAGGCGCACAAGCTCCAGCGTGTCATCGTCCGGTTTCCGATAGATCAGAACAAGATCGGGACGAATGTGGCAATCGCGGTGATCGATCCAATCACCGGTCAGCGGATGATCGAAGTGACGACGCGGCAACGTGCTATCCTCCGCGAGCATGTCCACCACCTCCATCAGCAACCCGTCGAGCGCCTTGCCGTGCCGGCCCGATTTCTCGCGCCGGTAATCCCGCTTGAACCGGCCGGTGTATTTAACAGTCCGCATTCAGGCTCGCCAGCAATCCGGCGGGCTGACCGACGGTGATCAACTCGCCGCGCCGCGCCGCCTTCATCGCCGCGATGG
>CAIUPC010000347.1 GCA_903900905.1 uncultured Acetobacteraceae bacterium | reverse complement strand
GGTCCGCATATTTCCCGCCCTACAAAATGGCCGAACCGCCAACCTATAACCCATTGATAAATAAATGCCCACCGCCGGACTCGAACCGGCACGCCGTTTCCAGCTGCGGATTTTAAGTCACGTGACGTTACCCGAAGAAACCCGACACACGGCGAAGCGGACCCCTGATAATCGGCAGTGAACCGACATTTACCTTGCACATCACCGGATTTTAGGTGAACCTACCCGAAGCAGATACAGGTCCGCGCGGGTCCGCAAAGGGTCCGCGACATTCTCGGGGGAGCGTATGGCCAAGGGTTTCAAACTGACGCAGACCACCGTCGAGGCGGCGACCTGTTCGCCCGGGAAGCGGGACATGCTGCTGTTCGACAGCGAAACCCGGGGTTTCGGAATGCGGGTCACCGCCAAGGGCACCAAGACCTTCCTGGCCCAGTATGCGACCCCCACCGGCAAGCGCCGGGCGGTCTTGGGCACGTTCGGCGCCGTGACGGTCGAGGGCGCGCGGAAGCTGGCGAAGGTCATACTGGGCAAAGTGGCAGCGGGTGCGGACCCGGTCGCGGACCTCCGGCAAAAGGTCGAGGCCGCAAAAGCGGCGAAGGTCGAGGCGGCGTTCACGTTCAAGGCGATGGTCGAGGAATGGGCCAAGGCACGGGCGGATGACCGCCGTTCATCCTACCTCCGCGAGGCGGTGGCCTGTCTGACCCGCAACCTGCCCGCATGGCAGGGTCGGCCCGCGAGCGGCATCACGGTGACAGATGCCGTCAGGGCGCTGGATGCCGTGAAAGCCAACAAGGGCGTCGTCGCCGCGAACCGGACACAGGCATACGCCAGCGCCGCCTTTGGCTGGGCTGTGAAACGTCAGAGGCTTGTTGCCAACCCCATGCGAGGAATTGAACGGGCGGGCCGTGAGCTGGCCCGGGAGCGCGTTTTGATGGCCGAGGAACTGGGGGCCATCTGGCGGGGCTGCGACGGCCTGGGGGCCGCGCTGGCGGGCTGTGTGCGCATCCTGATGCTAACGCTGGCGCGGCGTGACGAGGTGGCATCCATGCGCTGGGCGGAACTGGACAGCCCCAGCGACCCCACCGTGTGGACCCTTCCCCGGGAGCGCGCGAAGAACGGCAAGGCGCACGTGGTGCCACTGTCCGAACCGGCCCGGGCAATCATCCGTTCCATGCCTATGATTGCCAACAACCCGCATGTGTTCGGTGGCCAGGGGGGGGAAACCCATCTCCGCGTTCAGTTGGGCGAAGGCCGAGATCATCGCGACCATGACGGAGGCGGGCGCCACCCTCCCCGATTGGCGGTTTCATGATTTCCGGCGTTCCGGCGTGACTGCGCTGGCGGATCGCGGTTTCGCCCCGCACGTTTGCGACCGGCTGCTAAACCACACAACCGGGGCCATTCGGGGCGTGGCAGCGGTCTACCAGCGGGCCGAATTCATGAAAGAGCGCACCGCCGCGCTGGATGCATGGGCGGCGCTGGTAATCGCGGCGGCCGAGGGGCGCGAGGAGCCTGACAACGTCGTGCCGTTGAAGCGTGCCAGTTGATGGGGCGGCCACTGAGAAAGGCCAACCTCGCACTGCGGAGGCCTACCCCGGATATTGCCGGCATGAAGGAATTGCTGGCCACGGCGCTGCCGCGTCTGGTTTTGCCACCTGACGCTGGTATATCAGGGCTATGCACAAAAATTGACCTACTACGTGTTGATGTTGAGATAGCATCCGATCTGTTTCCGCAGGCACATGAGGATATCGTCACCCGCCTGAAAGCACTCGACGCTGCTTACACCGAAGTGGCAAAGCACCTCCCGGTCCTGAGAAACAACCGGGACCACCTTGCCCGTCTTCTACCCGATGCGGGAATGGTTGCGATTCCGCAATTCATACGGTTGTCGATGGCAGTCGAAATTGGAGACCGCGTCATGCGCGACCTTTCCGATCTTGGAAGCATGCACGAATGGGTGCCTCCGGCGGCCCAACTCCCCACTCCTAGAACCGCGTGGCCGGATTACCTGGATCGGATGATTGCAGAATTCCAAGAAATAATGGAACCGTACAACCCCCGCATGAGCTGGGGGGTAAGCCGGCACGGGTTATTGACCAAATATCTTACTACAATCATTCCGTATATCACCGGTGAAACGCCGACAGGTGAGACTATCCACACAACCCATAAGCGGATGGCGCGGCGGGGTTGAGAGTGTGGACCGTGGTATAAATAGTGGGTTGTTTATACCCCCATGCGACTTCCCTTATTTCCAGTCATCTTCGCTTTGAAGCCACCCGCTGCCAAGTGCATGCGAGCGAGGATGAAAATGTCTGAGTCCAATGTTCGTGACGCCTGTGCTGAACTGCTGACCAACGCGCAGTTCTGCCTGATGCTCGATATCAGCGACCGCACCGCCGCGATCTGGCGGCGAGACGGCACAAGCCCGCCATACATTCGGATCGGACCCCGCCGGGTCTACTACCGGCGGGCCGATGTCGAGGCATACCTCGCAACCCGCACTTTCCCACACCGCGCGGCGGAAGCTGCATGAATGCGAACAGTGGCTGAGCGCCATTTGATACACCCCGCACGCCCGCCGATCATGACCGCGCGCCTAATGCGCGGCATCCATATCTAACGCGGACACAGCCACTTAAGCGGTGTACTTATCCGGTTGAGCATGACGCCACCGCACCCCGCCGACGAACCGGCGGACCAATCTGACCAAGGCAGCGGATGGCGCTGTCCTGGCAGGCAACAACGGGCGGCTATGTGATAAACCACAACCGCAACACCTCAGCGTCGATGAATGGGCGCTGGGCGTGACCGCCGGATGTAGACTGCCGCGAGGGGGAGACCCCACGTCCTGACCGACCGACCCCAGGGCGATGCGGCACATTCATGCGTAAATCGGACTTTGCGGCTCCATACCGGGAAGATGACGCGGCGCTGGCAACGGCGCCGCAACCCGCTTTGAGCGCAAATTTTGCACGCTTCAACTTCTAGCAGGGTAAGGCGTGCCCAGTCCAATGCTCACCACCCGAAAAGATGGATGGGAGCCGAGGGGGAAGGAATGAGGGTGGTAGCTAGGTAAGCGATCTTGGTAAATCCACTCAGACAAGGCAGGACGAAAAGCGAGACGACGTGAAGCACATGGCGGTAGTGGGTAGTGTAGTTCACCATCTCAACAAATACCTCCAAAACCGGCGGGGGATGGAAGTCACTATGCCCCCTCGGTGGCCGGCAACCCCCTCCTTTACAGTTTGAGCGTTTTGATATGACAACCCCGTTCCCCCTTTCGTGCTGCGGCGAACCCCTTGGCCATCTGCCGCAGAGATTGGCACCAGACGATGCGGACGCGGCGAGTCGGCTGAGCGACACCAATCCAACTTACGTTGAACGCAAGATTGGTGTGACAGTCCGGCTTGACCCCGCCCCCTGCCGCGCGCGCGCGCGTAGCCCCGCACAAGGCGCTGGTTGGGGTGGCCCGTGTCGAGGTTACGGCTGGGGAGGCCCGGCGCGCGGGGCTGGCACAGGGGGGCCGGCTGCGCCATGGTCCGCAGCCTCGCCAACCCGCCGCACCCTCCCATCTCAGGAAGCTCTAAAAACGAGCACCCCGGCGAAGCTTCGGCGGATGGGCCGGGATGCCGAGCGCGCGGAGCGGTATGAGGCTCTGATGGCCGTTCTGATGGAACTGGCATTCAATGGTGCGACTGAGGCTGTCCGGGTGGATGCCAGCATCGCCGCCTTAAACCGTATTGAGGGGCTACCCAAGCCAATGAACCAGGACACTGGTTTATCCGGCGGCGAATTGAGCATACTACATGATCTGAGAAATAAATGAGGAACACCTCCCATGAGTCGCCGTGCGCTTCGAATAATTGCAATTTTGGCCCTCGCGCCAGTGACGGCGTGCGTTTTACCGGGTACCAACGCTCGTCAGGATTTTAGGTCGCTTCTTACCCCTCAGACTACGCCAGTTGTGTATCAAGACGGACAATGCACGGGCGGCGTTGGGATGTCTCAGGCCTTACGTGACGCGGATTGCCGGCAGCTTGCCGAAAATTTCCGCCGAACCAAGGCAGAGGAACAAAAAATGCGGCAGGATGCGATTGACTATGCCCAAGCCCAACAAAAGATCGCTGACGTGAAGGCGCGGTCAGAGGCGACGAAGTGGAATAGAGCATTCGAGGATGGCGAGGTGCGCGGCTACAGAAGGACAGATTTTCTTTCGGCGATGCTAGATAGCAAGCAACTGGCGCAGGGCCGTGCCCTTATCAGCGTGGACGGCTATTATGTGAAAGTCGGTTCGGCTGAATACATTTTCGCATCCATGGATGATGTCATGCGCCTTACCTGGGCATACGGACAAATTGAGCGCGCCATCCCAGTTGTAACCGAGGACGCATCCCGGCAGACACGGGAACGGCTGCTAAAGTGCCGGGAGCATTGGGTATACGGTGTGGCATCGGGCGGCTGCCGCATGGCCACATTCGGTCAGATGACCATGTGCCGCAAGGCCGGTTCTTCTTTTGAGAGTCCTTGTCTCGACCTTCAATTCAATTGGCAGCCTGAAGGGTAGTGAGATGTTGACTTCTCACTCCCAAAACGGCGGGGTGGGCCGCTGTGAACAGGAGCCGGTAATGCCATTGGCATAAGGGACCAGCGGGAAACCCTGATGGGCGGCCACGGCCCTAGCCGAGGCGCTTGAGATTGCCCGCACCCTCATGGCAACCGCCATCGAAACGCTGGCCACGAAATGTATAGGCGGATTTAATCTGTGCGCCGTTCACATCGCTGCCGCTGATAATCATATCGATTGTTCCGTCACGCACGGCGCGAGCCTCCGACCTTCAACCGCTCTTGAAGATCAGATTGTCAAGATCACCACGGGGCGAAACTAGGCTGGGCTGAGCGGACATTTACAATCAATCATTTGAATTGACGCACATCAATTACTCGAACCGACATAGTATCTATCGGTTGGTCGGTGATGTCAG
>CAIUPC010000346.1 GCA_903900905.1 uncultured Acetobacteraceae bacterium | reverse complement strand
GCCGAGAAGAAGAAGATTATCGCCGATCTGGGGCTGGATCTGTCGTTGCCGGCGCAATATTGGCAGTGGCTGAACGGGGTGCTGCACGGCAACCTGGGCTTCTCCTATGTGTCGGAAAAGCCGGTGATCGATGAGATCCTGCCGCGTATTCCGATCACCGCGCGCCTGGCCGGGCTGGCATTGGCTTTCGCGATCTGCGCCGGCGTGCCCTTGGGTGTGATCAGCGCGGTGCGGCAGAATTCCAAGCTGGACTATGCGCTGCGGGTGCTGAGCCTCAGCGGGCTGTCGATGCCGTCGTTCTGGCTGGGCCTGCTGATCCTGATGGCCTGCGTGCATCTGTTTGGCACCATCCCCATCTACGATCGCGCGCCGGCCTCGTTCGGGGCCTGGTTCGCCATGCTGGCCGTGCCGGCGGCGGCGGTGGGTTTCCGCAGTTCAGCGCTGATCATGCGCCTGACGCGGTCATCGATGCTGGAAATTCTGCGCCAGGATTTCGTGCGCACCGCGCGGTCAAAGGGATTGTCGGAAGGCGCGGTGACCTATGACCACGCTTTGCGCAACGCCGTGCTGCCGGTGATCACCACCATCGGCGTCGAAACCGCCTTCCTGTTCGGCGGCCTGATCGTGACCGAGACGGTGTTCAACATCCCCGGCGTCGCCCGCTTCCTGGTGGAGGCGATCCGCTGGCGCGACTACCCGATGGTGCAGAACCTCGTGATGTTCATCGCGATCGTGGTCGTGACGGTTAATCTGCTGGTCGATCTGGCTTATATGCTGGTTGATCCGCGTATCCGGTATTCTGAGTGATGGTTATTTTCTTCAATCAGGTTCGCTCGGCTGTTGGGCCGGCGAGGCCCCTTTCCCTGTCATCGCTGACACCGTCATCCCCGGGCTTGTCCCGGGGGCCAATCGCGGCAGCGGCGGAAACCTTGGTCCCCGGGACAAGCCCGGGGATGACGAAAGGGCGGATAACGGGGGGATCGCCCGCATGACCACCAATGTCAACACCATGAAGTTCTCCTTCATGGACAACGTGCTCTACCAGGCGAAGCGGTATCCGCTGGGCGTGGCCGGGGCCATCATCATGACGGTCTTCGTGTTCGCGGCGCTGTTCGCCACCACGGTCGCGCCGCTCGACCCGTTCAGCACCAACGCCAAGGCCTCCCTCGCGAAGCCGGGCGGTGTGTTCCTGATGGGCGCTGATATGATGGGGCGCGACGTGTTCAGCCGCCTGATCCATGGCGCGCGCGTCTCGCTCGCGGTCGCGCTCGGCGCCACCTGTATCGGCAGCGGCTTTGGTGCCGTTATCGGCCTGGCCTGTGGCTATATCGGGGGTTGGTTCGATCTGCTGGTGCAGCGCGTGACGGAGGTCATGCAGGCCCTGCCCTTGCTGGTGATGGCGCTGGTGATCACGGCCTCACTCGGACCATCGCTGCCGAATACGATCATCGCGATCGCCATTCCCCTGATCCCGACGGTATCGCGCGTCGTCCGCTCCAACGTGCTGTCGCTGCGGGAGATGCCCTATGTCGAGGCCGCCAAGGCCATCGGCATGAGCGAATGGCGCATCGCCGCGATCCATGTTCTGCCCAACACGCTGGCCCCGCTGATCGTGCTCGCGACGGCGCAGCTCGGCTCGACCATCCTGACGGAGGCCTCCTTGTCCTTCCTCGGTCTGGGCGTGCCGGAGCCGTACCCGTCCTGGGGCCGCATGTTGTCTGAATCCGCCGCCGAATATGTCCGCACGGCGCCCTGGCTGGTGATCTTCCCCGGCCTGGCGATCAGCCTGGTGGTCTTCGGCTCCAATCTGCTCGGTGACGCCTTGCGCGACGCCCTTGACCCGAGGCAGCGCGACTAATGGCCCCTGTTCTCGAAGTATCCGGCCTGAGCACCGTCTTCCACACCCGCCGCGGCCTGGTCCGGGCGGTGCAGGACGTGTCGTTCAGCGTCAATGCCGGCGAAACCCTGGCCATTGTCGGCGAGTCCGGCTGTGGCAAGACCATCACCGCCTTGTCGCTGATGCGCCTGATTCCGCAGCCGCCCGGCGAAATCGCATCCGGCAGCGTCAAGGTCGACGGCGTCGATCTGCTGCAGCTGGATGAAGCCAGCATGCGCAAGATGCGGGGCAGCAAGATCGCGATGATCTTTCAGGAGCCGATGACGGCCCTGAACCCGCTGATCACCGTCGGCAAACAGATCGCCGAGATGGTGACGCTGCATGACGGCGCCTCCAGACAGGTCGCGCGGGACCGGGCGATTGAGATGTTGCATCTCGTCCGCATCCCCGAACCGGCCCGTCGCGCGCGGGAATATCCGCATCAGATGTCCGGCGGCATGCGCCAGCGGGCGATGATCGCGATGGCGCTGGCCTGCAAGCCGAAGGTGCTGGTCGCCGACGAACCCACCACCGCGTTGGATGTCACCATCCAGGCCCAGATCCTCGATCTCATCGGTGACCTCCAGCGCGAATTCGGCACCGCCGTGGTGCTCATCACCCATGACCTCGGCGTGGTCGCGGAAACCGCCCAGCGGGTGGTGGTGATGTATGCCGGGCGCAAGGTCGAGGAAGCATCGGTGGAGGACCTGTTCGCCAACCCGCTGCATCCCTATCCGCGCGGTCTGCTCGCCTCTATCCCCCGCGTTGGCAGTGCCCGCGGCCTGGATGTGTCCCCCGACGAACGGCTGCAGGAGATCAGCGGCATGGTGCCGGCGTTGAATAATCTGCCCCAGGGCTGTGCCTTCGCGCCGCGCTGCTCCCAGGCCGATGCGAAATGCCACGCCCAGGTGCCACCGTTCGAGCTGAAGCAGCACGACCACTTCGCCGCCTGCTGGCAGGCATAGGCTGATGACCATGGAACAGACACCCCTCGTTGAAGTAACCGCGCTGCGGAAGTTCTTTCCCATCAAAAAAGGCCTGTTGCGCCGGACCATCGGCAATGTGCGCGCCGTCGATGGCGTCAGCTTCAGCATCAATGCCGGGGAAACCCTGGGCCTCGTTGGCGAAAGCGGCTGCGGGAAGTCCACCGTCGGGCGCGTGGTGCTGCGCCTGATTGAACCCTCCGCCGGGTCGATCAAGATCAAAGGCGCCGACATCACGGGCCTGAAACGGCAGGATTTGCGGCCCCTGCGCCGGCAGATGCAGATCGTCTTCCAGGACCCGTTCTCGTCGTTGAATCCCCGCATTCGGGTTGGGGACATCGTGGGCGAACCGCTCAAGGTCCATAACGTCGGTGATAAAAAAGACCGCGCGGATCGCGTCGCCCAGCTCTTCCAGCGGGTCGGCTTGCGCCCCGATCAGATGAACAACTACCCGCACCAGTTCTCCGGCGGGCAGCGCCAGCGTGTGTCGATCGCGCGGGCCCTGGCGCTGGACCCCGGCTTCATCGTCGCCGATGAGCCGGTGTCGGCGCTGGACGTGTCGATCCAGGCGCAGGTGATCAATCTGCTGATGGATCTGCAGCGCGAACGGCAGCTGTCCTATCTGTTCATCTCCCATAATCTGGCGGTGGTGGAGCACATCAGCCACCGCGTGGCGGTGATGTATCTCGGCCGGATCGTGGAATATGCCGATAAGACCTCGCTGTTCGCCAAGCCGCTGCATCCTTACACGGAAGCTCTGCTGGCCGCCGTGCCGCTGCCGGACCCGTCGCTGAAGCGGACCAAACACCGGGTGGAGGGCGATGTGCCCAGCCCGATCAATCCGCCGTCAGGCTGCCATTTCCATCCCCGCTGCCCCTATGCCGAACCGCGCTGCAAGGTCGAAGCGCCCGTGCTGCGGGATGTCGCGCCGGGGCGCCAGGTGGCCTGCCATCTGAGATGATCCTCATCGGCCAGTATGACTCGCCCTTCGTACGGCGCGTCGGCGTGGCGTTGCGGTTGTACGGTTTGGATTACGCCCATCGGCCATGGTCGACCTTCGGCGACGCGGAGCAGTTGGCCGAATTCAACCCGCTGCGGCGGGTGCCGACGCTGGTGTTGGACGATGGTGAGGTCCTGATCGAGAGCGGGGCGATCCTCGATCATCTGGATGAAATCGCCGCCGGGCCGCCGCTGCTGGCGCGGTCAGGCCGGGATCGACGGGCGGCGCTGAAAATCTGCGCCCTCGGCAGCGGTCTGGCGGATAAGGCGGTGACGCTGGTTTATGAACGCGTCCTGCACGAAACCACCTCCCCGCTTTGGGTCGGGCGCTGCCAGACGCAGATCGCCGCCGTGCTGGACGCGTTGGACGCCACGCGTGGCCCCACGCCGTTCTGGTTTGGGGATCGAATCAATCACGCGGATATCATGGTTGCCTGCGCGCTGCGTTTCCTGCGGGAGGCGCATGCCACGCTGTTCGATCCCGCCCGCTGGCCGAAACTGACCGCGCATGCCCGGACCTGCGAAGCCCTGGGGGCATTTCAGGCCGTCACCCAGGTGTTTGACCCGCCGAAGTAATATACTCGGTCTTCCTGAGCGACTGGGTATACCAAGCGCCGTTGCTGTTGACTCATACCCTCAGCGTCATGGCCCGGCTTGTCCCTACCGGATTCACAGATCGCGGAAACGAATTTCGTCTGTCCTGCTCTATATCGTCATGGCCCGGCTGGTCCGGGCCACCTATCGCGGCACGGTGCG